>CAMOSH010000020.1 GCA_946624575.1 uncultured Verrucomicrobiota bacterium | reverse complement strand
CGCGTCCAGCGGGATGCGTATCGCCGGGCGCTTGCCACGAACATCACGACAAGCGCGAACGGAACGACCGTCGAAACGCTCACATATTCCTTTGACGCGCTCGGCCGCCCCGTTTCGCGCAACTACGACATATTCGGCTACAACACGCGCGGAGAAGTGGACTACTCGTTCTTGGCCGCGGAGAACGCGGAGGACGCATATTCCTACGACCACATCGGCAACCTGGCTCTCCACGAATCCCCCGCCGCAACAAACGCCTACACCGCCAACAACCTCAACCAATACACTTCAATCCAGAGAACCTCTGCGTCCTCTGCGCCCCATGCGGGAGAAACTGCCCTGACCTACGACCTCGACGGCAACATGACCCAATGTACAACGAAATTGCCAAGAAGGAGCATGGTTGGCACTGAAAACGGATTTCTAATTGACTAATCGACCTTGCGCAAATGACATAGGGGGAATTTGAAATGGCTCCTTTGTTTTACTGGGACTGGAATGCAATTGCTTCATATTGTTCAAGTGCTTGCATCGGCAATGCGACATTGATAGCGTTGGCCGCAACATGTCCGAAGAATTCTTTGCTTCGGGATTTTCTTGTCGGAATCGCCGCTGAATTC
This sequence comes from uncultured Verrucomicrobiota bacterium, assembly GCA_946624575.1. Taxonomy (GTDB): domain Bacteria; phylum Verrucomicrobiota; class Kiritimatiellia; order RFP12; family UBA3636; genus UBA3636. The sequence continues at coordinate 29,117 of CAMOSH010000020.1, read as the reverse complement.
TGTTTTTTTCCGTTTTTGCCGCTTTTTTTACACTTGCCGAATTGGCTATAATTGCTGGAGAGATTGGCCATGGGTAGTTCAACTTTGAAATTTGCGGCTCTTTGTTTTCCGCTTTTCCTTTTTTGGAGTAAAAATGAAGGACAAGCCTGTTGATAGGGCCGACGCATAAAAAAACCACCGCCCCGCCCTGTTGGGCTGGGCGGCGATTATTTATGCATCGGCCCTGACTGACTGCCTTTTTTTTACTTGCGCGGACAATTTCCATGGGCTATCATGCCCCGTACGGGCCGCAAGGCATTTCAGCCGACAAAAAATCCTTTCCATGAAACCACAGTTCCTTTCAGGATTCACGGCAGTGGCGCTGGCGTTCGCGTGCGCCGCGCCGCCGCTGCGCGGCGAACACTGGAGCGCATGGAGCGAAAAAACTCCGGGAACGCCGTTCGTCGTCCGCTTCGAACCGTATGCCGACACTCATTGGCGGAAATTCTCCAGCAGCGACGTGAAAAACCATTCCGACATGATCAAGCGTCTGGAGTTCCCTGGAGAAGTCGTGTTCGAGGCGGCGGAATCGGCCGAAGCAAAAACGGCAAGCGCAATTGCGCCCGGGACTCCGCTTCGCTTCACGGTCGAAATCGTGGACGTGGACATTGCGAATTCCGGAGCCCCTAAGATCAACAAATCGGAAAACTTCGCCGCGAACCCACAGTTTCCGTTCGGGTTGCCGACCGGGCGCGCGGCGGCTCCGTACGAAACATCGGAGGTCCTGGCCGCGGCGCCCGCGCCCGGCTCCTCGGTCAGGGTCGTGGCCCACGTGCCGGACATTTGGCGTGCGGGCTCCTGGAAATCCATGGTCACGCGTCTGAGATGGCGCGTGACGTCAGCCGACGGCAGGAGGGAATTCGCCCGCGGCGTGATTCCCACCGCTATCGAGCAATCAGAAATGCGATACGGGCACGATCGCAATGGAATTGTCATCGAAACCGGAATCGCCTCCAAGATTGACTGGGGCGACCGAAATTATCAGTCCACCCCGCTCACGCCGGAGGCCTGGCCTATGATGATCGCGGATGTCGATTGCATGTTATTCGACACTGTGGGCTTCGGCAAATTCTTCGGCGGCGACAAAGCGGCGGCATCCAAATTCGTCACTCGGGCGCGCCTTGCGGGAGTGGAACTGCTCGCGCACGGAACCGAAACCAAAGAGGCCGTTCGCGCCGCGGGAGCAACGTCCGAGCCAGAAATCCTAGTGCCGATCCGGTCCTGTAAAAACGACTTCGGCGGAAACAACGGCACAAAGATCAACAATTCCGCGATCAACGCCAATCTGTCGAGCAAATACGCCGCCCATGGCAAGAAGCTTGAAGAGGAAATAGCCTCAAACGACAGGAAACTGGAACCCGCCCGCATTCCGGTCGCCACCCTGGGACGAGACCAAAAGTCGTTCGTGACCGCATCGTACGCGTTTCTGCTCGCGTTCGCGCTTGGCGCCGTGGCCGTCCTCGTGCGGCACTTCGCGTTCAGTCGCGGAGAAGCCCGCATCGCAATGTGGCGGGCACTGCCGGTCTGGAGCGTGGCCTGCGCGCTCTTCGGATTCATAGCGCTGCCGCGGCTTCTCGACCGCCGCCCATACGCGGACGTCACCGAATGGCGCTACGGAATCGACGGCATCGGGGAAGCGCTTTGCATCGCCGACGGGCGCTTCCAGTCGTTTTCCAGCAGGCCTTCTTCGTGGAAAGTCCCGGCCGACGCCTTTTTCCGCGCCAAGTTCTCGAACATGAACCGGAGTTCGTGGACGGTGAAAAACGGGATGAAAACCGTGCGCGACGACACGGCCGGAGTCATCACGACGCGATTGCCGGACAGGACTCCGGGAGAAACGGAACACGTGACCGCCATGCGTTTCGCCCCTCACGATCCCGCCGTTTCGATTTCCCCGGATCCCGATTTCGACTTCGAGGAATGCCTGCGCGAAACCCTTGCGAATTTCAAGCTTGCTACGGTCGAATCAGACCCCGACGCGCACCAAAGGCTTGCGAAACTCCTTGGCCGTTGGACGACAGCCGGCAACACCCCGCCCTGGAATGACGACACTCCGGCGCCCAGCCGCACCGTCACGGCCCATGGGAATTTCAGCGGCGTCTACGCATTCGCCGGCGGCAGCTGGTACGCGTTGGGCGCGATGACAAATGGCGAAGAGCGAGTCCTGGACAAATCCTTGCGCGTGACCGGAGGAATGACCGTGACCGGCAAAACCTACAACTCTCTCTTCGAGAACGCGCCGTTCAACATCATGTCTGATGAACTCGTGCGCTTTGCGAACGCATGGCTCGCGCGCGACAAAAAGAACGGCTCTAGCGCCGCAAGCCACGCCACCGTCCACGCCGAACCCGAGGAATGCGACAACGAAGACGGATTCACCAACGACATCGTGGAAACGAATCATGCGCAGAGCAACAAAGATTCGGCCGCAGAGTTCTCGACCAACGACATCAGGAATTTCGTCGGTCAAATCGATGCGGCGTTCGTCTTCGCGATCGAAGACGCCGGATCCGGAGGCGCCACTTTCCTGTCGCCGGAAGTTCCGGCTGGAGACGCCGCCCGAGTCACCGCAAGAATCGTCCATGTGGAGGTGTTCCCGTGAGTGAGGAAGAAGTCGAAAAACGCTCCGCCGCCGGCGTGGGCGACTCCGGCGACGTAGTGCTGCGCGCGACCGGACTGCGCAAGAGATATCCAAACGGCGTCGACGCAGTTCGGGACATTTCGCTCGAATTGCGCAAGGGGGAAGTCCTGGGGCTGGCAGGGCCGAACGGCGCCGGCAAATCGACGCTGCTCAAGCTTCTCGCGGGGCTGCTTCGGCCGGCGGCGGGACACGTCGAGGTCCTTGGCCGCGACGTCACCGGGAATCCGTCCGAAGCCGCGCGCCTCATCGCGCTGATGCCGGACCCGCTCGGAGTCTACACAGACGTGTCGTCCGCCGAATACCTGGAATTCTTCGCGCGGGTGTTCGGATATCGCGGCGAGGACGCTCGTCGCCGCGTCCGGGAAACCGCCGAAATTCTTGGTCTGGGGCCGTGGCTCGACTCGGAAGTGGAGACGCTTTCCGCGGGGTGGCAGCGCAGGCTGGCGCTTGGGAGGGCGCTTCTCTCGGACGCGCCGGTCATGCTGCTGGACGAACCCGCCGCGGGGCTGGACGTCGGCGCCAGGGCAAGCCTGCTGGAACTTGTGCGCGGTCTGGCCGGGCAGGGACGCTCGATGATAGTCTCGTCGCACATTCTTCCTGAACTGGAGGACTTGGCGGACCGATTCGCCGTGATGGCCGAAGGGCGCTGGGTGCAAGTGGCGAAAGGCCGCGATTTCTTTTCGCGCGACGACTTGCGCATGGGGCTCGCGCCGGAAGACGCGCCCGGCGCCGAATGCTCCGTTCCGGCGCGTCGGCGCATAGTCGTGGAAGGCGACGCCGCGACCGTGGAACGCGCCGCCGCCGCGCTCCGCGCCGCCGACGTCCCGTTCGAGGAGTCCGCGCTTTCCTCTACCGACCTCAACTCGACAGTGCTCGCCGTGCTGCACTCGGCGTCACAGGGTCAACTCCGCAGAACACCATGAAAAACCCTTTCGACAATCCCGTCTACTGGCTCGATTCAAGGGCGCGCGTCCGCGAAAGGCGCCTGTGGATTCTGGCGTCGTTCTTCCTGTCGGTGCCGCTGGCGATTTCCTGCCTGCTGCTCGCCACCATTGTCAAGCCGGAACACTCGTCCTTTCCAGGCGCAGGCATAGCCATTTCCAGCGTCGCGGTGTTTTCGCACTGCGCCCTGCTGACATTGCTCTCCGCGCTGGGCGCGGCGCAGCGCATCTCGCAGGAGCGCGAACGCCGGACGCTTCCGGCGCTCGTGAATTCGCCGCTCGACGCCAGACGCATCGCCAACGGCAAGCTTCTGGGAGCATGGCGCTTCTCCGCCTGGCTGGCGTGCCTCACTCTGCCTTTTCTCGCGGCCGGCGCGATCTGGGGAGGGCTTTCGATACCGACTCTGCTGTTTGCCTGGATTCTCAACCTGGCAGTCGCGCTTTCCGCAGCGTCGCTGGCCCTTGGACTTTCCGGTCTGTTCGGGCGCTCGCTTTCGGCGTATCTGGCCACCGGCGCGGCGCTTTTCCTTTGGTGCGCCGTCATTCCAATCGTCGGCGGAATCGCGATGGCCGCCGCCGCTCCCACCGAAAATTCGGTGGAACGGCTGTACGAGGCGTTGACGATCTGGCATTTGCCAATGGCGCCGCAGATCTGGCTTTACATGGGCAGCGACACCGAAGTGCCATGGTACATAGTGTTCTGCCCGGCACTCGTCGTGTGGAGTTCCATTTGCCTAATCGGGCGGGCACTCGCGATACGCGGGCTGCGTCGCGAAGTCCACTGAACGGATCACGGGAACTCGCGCCGGCGCAGCGCAGCGGCGCCCGCCAACGCGAATGCCAGCGGCAGCGCGACCCCGTCCGCCGTCAGCGCCCAAAGCGCGCCCGGCATCCCGACGACAATGCCGTCGGCAAGTTTTTCAGAAGCGTTGGCGCGGGAAATCGGCGCCATGACGGCGCGCAGGGTCCCGCCAATGCCGGACGCCGCCTTCTCCACGGCGCGGTCGACCGCATTCGGCTCGCGACTGGCCGCGTGAACGTGCACAACTTCGTCCGGCGCGGCATTGGGGTCGTATGCGTCGGATGAACCGAGCCACACCATAGCGACGGCGGCCGTCGCCGCGAATGCGGCCACGGGAAAAGAGAACGCGCAGCCAGCTGCCAGGCCGACAGCGGCCAGAAGCGAAAGAACCGCCACTAGCGCCGGAACCGCGCGCAGGAGATTCACGGCAAGGCCCTCTCCGGGCGACGTCGCGCGCAGCGACGAGCGCCAGCCGACAAGCGCCGACGCGCCTGTTCCGTCCCTGAGCCCGGCGTTGGAAAACACGACGACCAGACCGCATTCCGCCGCCGCAGCCGGGATTTCAAACTCGGAAGAGCTGTCCTGCGACGCATCCAGGCGCACCAACGCGACTCGGCGCCCGAATGCCGCAGCATCAGTCGGCGACGCGGCGTCGCCATTCCCGGTGGCGGAATACGCGGCCAGCATCCCGTTCACGCCGGCCGCGGATCCGTACGGGGACAGGCATCGAAAGGAAACGCGAAGCGTCTCGCCATCCCTGCGCGGGGCGCGCGGAGCGAAACGCCAGATGCGAGCCACGCCAGGAGGCACCGGCAGGAGAGCGTCGGATCGCAAGTCGCGGCGAATTGATTCCACGACCGCCTCCTCTCGCGCGGGATCCGTTTCCGGCGCGGCGGCCCAGACACGGATGCGCTTCGCCTCTTCGTCAAGCGCGCCCTCGGCCGGCTCGATCACGGCGCGCGTTTCCAGCGCCGCCCGGGGAAGGCGGACGCGGGCTTGAACCCACAGCCCGCACAGGCACAAGGCGAGAATCGCCGACGAAAGCGCAACCAGCGCCAGCCAGCGGCCGACGAACACCGCCATCGAACGCGCCGGCGAAACGCGCACCGCGGCGAAACGCCGCCCCTCGCCGGGAACGGACGCACAGCCGGCCCAAAGCGTCGCCCCGCCAAGCAGTGCCATGGTCACGCCAAGAGTCCACCCGGCAATCATGTGGCGAGCCCCGCCGGCTGTGCCGTCCGGACGCAGCTGAGCAGGCAAAACCGCGACCACGGCGGCCAGCAGCGCCAGAAGCGCCGCCGCGAAATGCGAACGGGAGAGCGAGCGCCACTGGAGGGCGAACGACGCGGCCGCAGCGCGCGCGAAGACGGCGACCGTCCTCTTCACCTCGCGCCGCCCCCGTCGGCGACGGCGGCGGCGCCGCCTTCCGCGCCGCCTTCTTCACGCGCGGCGCGCAGGACTTCAAGGAAATATTCCTCCAGAGTGGCGGCCGGATGATCGACCGCTACGTCGAGTCCGCCGCTCGCGACGCCCAGCGCCGCGCGGCAGTCGGCCTCCTTTTCGGGCGGAAGCCCGGACACCGTGAAACGCACGGCGTCGCGCCTCTCCAGCAATCCGGAAAGATTCCCCTCGGCGCGCACCAAGCCCGCCACCATGATGGCTACGCGGGTGCAGACGTCCTGAACTTCGGACAGCAAATGCGAGCTGAGCAGCACCGCCTTGCCGTCGCGCGAAAGCTCGCAGATCAGCTCCTTCACCTCGTGGCGCCCCACGGGGTCGAGACCACTGGTCGGCTCGTCCAGAACCACGAGTTGCGGGTCGCCAAGCAGCGCGGCCGCGAGCCCCGCCCTGCGCGCCATTCCCTTGGAGCATTCCGAAAGAGGCTTGTCGAACGCCGCGCGCGCAAGGCCGACGCGGTCAAGCAGCGCCTCGGCGCGCGCGTCCGCCCCCGAGGAGGGCAGCCCCATCAACCCGGCATGGTACGCCAGAGTTTCGCGCGGAGTGAGGAAGCGGTGCTGGTCTGGCAGTTCGGGCAGATACCCGACGTGTCGGCGCGCGGCGGGTTCGGATGGTGGAAGGCCGAAGAGCTCGACCTTGCCGCCGTCGGGCCTGAGAAGCCCGAGCACCATCTTGATCGTGGTCGATTTGCCTGATCCGTTCGGGCCAAGAAGCCCCACGACCTCGCCGGGACGGACCGCAAGCGAAATCCCGCGCACCGCCTCGGTGCGCGGACGGCCCCAGAAATCTCGGTACGTCTTGCGGAGATTTTCCGCAAAAAGCGGGATTTTCATTTCATCTCGTTCCGTTTTCACAGGTCGCGCCTCCTCAAGGCAAGCGTTCCGACGGCCAGGGCCATCGCGCTCCAGGCTGCTGCGTGGAGCGCCGCAAGCGGCAGCGCGGACGACGAAACCGAACCGCCGTTGGCCAGCGCCTCCGCCAGCCAGAAATCGCGGACCGACGGCAGCAGAGGCGCAAGCGCGCGCACCGCAAGGTGCTCCGACGAGGCCAGGCCGTCGGCGAAAAAACCAAGCACGAACGGAAGGAAGGAGGCTGATGCGGCGGCAGCCGCGGGCAGGCGCGTGGCAAACGCGGCCCCTCCGGCGCAGAACGCGCAGAGCAGAAGCCAAATGGCGAGCGACGGGGCGACGATGCGCCAGTCGAGGCCCGGGTCCCAAAAGGCGAAGCCGAGCCACGACCCATCGCGCTCCCAGAACCCAAGCAGCGCCGCCGCAAGCGGGGCCAGGACGGCCATGATCACAAAGAACGCAGTGCCGATCCGAGTCCCGCGCCGGATGTTGCGCCAGGCCGCTAGTCCAAGCGAAAACGCCGGCAGCAGCGCGGAAACCGCACCGCAGAGCGCATCGCGGATGTCTCCGGCAAAATGCGCGGTCTGGACGTACGCCTCCGCCGTGCGTCCGGCCAAAAGAGACTGCCATGCGACGCACCACACGAACAGCGCAGCCGCGCAGACGGAACCAAGCCAGTGCCCGACGGGAAGCACGGCACGAGGGGCGGGACGCGCAAGCGCGGTCGCCGCGCCGCCGCCGGCTAGCGCCGCCGCCATCGGCGCGGCGGAGCAGAGTGCGCACAGGGCGGCGCCTCCCAGCAGCATCGCCGCCAGGGCGCAGTCGCGCACCAGCCGCCCGGACTCGCCGAACGAATGCAACTGAAGCAGGGGCTGAAGCGCCACAAGGGAGCAGACGCTCAGCCCGATCAGGATTGCCGCCGGCTGCTGAAGGGCCTCAAGCGCGGACGCGCGCGCCGTCGCCAGAACCGCGCGCGCAAGTCCCGCGCCGCCCCTGGGCACGCCTTTCACCGCAGAGGCTCCGCCCCGGACGCCACGGGAAACACGACGAAGGCGCATGCCAGCAGCGCAAGGGCGAGCGCCAGAAAGACCGCGGAAACGGCGCGGGTGCGACCGGGGGTGGAGTTTGCGCGCAGCACTGCGTCGCGAAGAAGCCAGGGGCGCGCCGTCACGAACATACCGCAGACCGCCATCGCATACGCCAGGGCGATAGGGAAGAAGCGAGCCGAAGAGGGATGCCACTGGGCGGCGGAAAGCAGCGGCCCCGGCGCCAGCACGAGCAGAAGCCCGGCCGATCGGCACGCAAGCAAATCGGGGAGCGCCAGCACAAGCGCAAAATACGCCGCAAGCGCGAGATACCGCAGAATGCCCGCCGCAGAGCCGGCGACGGACGGCGCAAACTCCATCAGCAACGGCGGCAGCCACAGAAAGCTCCACGCCACCGCGACGGCCGAAAAAATCCATCCCAGCGGCGCGCATCGCGGAAAGCGGCGCCAGAAGGCGCCTGCGGCCGCAGGCGCCGCGACGCCCGGCAGCGAAAGCGCCAGCACCAGCGCCCCAAGCGCGCCGCACAGACTCGCAAGCGCTGGAAAATCCGGTTGCAGAATTGGCATCGTCTGAAAATCCCCTGTCGTTGCGTCGCCAATCCTACCACTTGCGCCGCAGTCCAAGTCAAGGGAAAAATCCGCGACGCCACCGCGCGGACGCCGTCGCGAAAATCGCGATTTGAAAATCGCGGGCGGGATGGTATCATCCGCACCGCGGATTCCGGCACCGTCGCGGACCGCCGTGGCGAATCATGAAAAACACATCGATCCTTCCTGAAATGAAACTGCAAAACATCCCGGAAATAAAACTGGCCGTCGTCGGCGTAAGCCGCGACTGCTTCCCGGCCGCACTCACGAAAAAGCGGCTCGCCGCCGTGATGGAGGAAGTCGCGAAGGCTGGATTGTCCGGCGTGGTCGCCTGCCCCGTCACGATCGAACACGAGGAAGACGCGATGCAGGCGCTCGAATGGGCGCGCGCCGAAGGCGTGAACGCCGTATGCGTCTACCTCGGGAACTTCGGCCCGGAAGGCCCCACCGCCCTATTCGTCGAGAAGTTCGGCGGGCCCGCCATGATGGTCGCCGCCCGCGAGGAAAACCGCGAGGTGCTCGCATCCGACCGCGGCGACGCGCTTTGCGGAGTCCTCAATTTCAGCTACAGCTGCGGACTGCGCGGACTGCGCGTCCATGTCCCGCAATATCCGAACCAGGACGCCGCGGGCGCGGCCGCGGAAATCGCCGATTTCATGAAAACGGCCCGCGTGGTCGTCGGCCTGCGCTCGCTGAAGGTGTTCGGGTTCGGCCCGCGCCCGGAGGACTTCTTCGCCTGCAACGCGCCCATAGCGCCGCTTTTCAAGCTCGGGGTAAACATCCAGGAAAACTCCGAGCTCGACCTGTTCGAGCATTTCCACACGATGGCGCCGCGCAAGTCGAAAATCGACGCCATCGCTTCCGACATGGCGCGCGAACTCGGCGGCGGATGCAAGTGGCCAGATCTCCTGCCGCAGCTGGCGCAGTTCGAGCTGGCGCTGACGGACTGGTTCGAAAACAGGCGCGGCGCAGCGAAGTACGCGGTCTTCGCGGACAAGTGCTGGCCAGCGTTCCAGACGAGCTTCAAGTTCGTGCCGTGCTACGTCAATTCGCGTCTGGCGGGACGCGGGATTCCCGTCGCGTGCGAGGTGGACATATACGGAGCCGTGTCCGAATACATGATCCAGTGCGCAACCGGGCTGCCAGCCACGCTGCTCGACATCAACAACTCCGTGCCGGACGACATCCTTCCGGCCGGCGCTGATCTGCGCGGCGCGGACAAACGGGACCTGTTCATGGGCTTCCACTGCGGCAACACGTGCTCCTCGTGCCTCTCCGGCTGCGCCATGAAGTACCAGCTCATCATGAACCGCGGCCTGGAGGGCGGCGCGGAACCCGTGATCTCGCGAGGAACGCTCGAAGGGCGCATCCGCCCCGGCGACGCGACGCTCTTCCGGCTTCAGTCCACCGCGGACTGCCGCCTCGTCTCCTACGCGGCGGAAGGCGAGTTCCTCGACGTCGAGCCGCATTCGTTCGGATCCATCGGAGTGGCCGCGATTCCCGGATTCGCACGCTTCTACAGGCACGTTCTCGTGGCGCGCCGGTTTCCGCACCATGGCGCGTTTGGCTTCGCGAAGGCGGGCAAGATTCTTTTCGACGCGCTGAAGCTGCTCGGCGTGGACGACATCTGCACCCCTCTTCCGGAAGGCCTCCCCTACCCCGGCGAAAACCCGTTCGCCCGATAGCGCCCCCAGCAAAAACTCCCACCCAGCACCCGGCAAACCCGGGAAAACGTTCGAACCTCAAAATCCGGCCGGACAAAATGATCACCGTCAATCCAAACTACTCGAAACTCAAGGCGTCGTACCTTTTCAGCGACATCGCCCGCCGCGTCAAGGCGTACCAGGACGCGCATCCCGGCTCGGACGTCATCCGGCTCGGCATCGGCGACGTCACGGAGCCGCTCCCCCCGGCGTGCATAGCCGCCCTGCACAAGGCGGTGGACGAAATGGGAGCGGCCGCTACGTTCCGCGGATACGGTCCGGAGCAGGGCTACGGATTCCTTCGCGAGGCGATCGCGGAAAACGACTTCCGCGCCCGCGGAGCGGACATCGGGCCGGACGAAATATTCGTCAGCGACGGCGCGAAGTGCGACACCGGGAACTTCCAGGAACTTCTCGGGAACGACGCCGTCGTGGCCGTGCCCGATCCCGTATACCCCGTGTACGTCGACACGAACGTCATGGCCGGCCGCACCGGCGAGCAGAAAGACGGCCGCTACGAGGGACTGGTGTACCTGGACGGCAACGAGGGCAACGGATTCGTGCCTTCGCCGCCCGAAACGCGCGCCGACGTGGCGTATCTGTGCTTCCCGAACAACCCGACCGGCGCGACCGCGACACGCGAACAGCTTTCGGAGTGGGTCGCCTGGGCACGCGAAAACAAGTCTCTGCTGCTTTTCGACGCCGCATACGAGGCGTTCATCCGCGATCCCGAGCTGCCGCACAGCATCTACGAAATCCCAGGCGCCCGCGAAGTCGCGGTCGAATTCAGGAGCTTCTCGAAGACAGCAGGCTTCACCGGGCTGCGGTGCGCATACGCGGTCGTGCCAAAGTCGCTTCGCGCCTGGATGCCGGACGGCTCGCCGGCCGACGTCCGCGCCATGTGGACCCGCAGGCACACCACGAAATTCAACGGAGTGTCCTACCCCGTGCAGCGAGCTGCGGAAGCCGTCTATTCGCCGGAGGGAAAGGCCCAGTGCCGCGCGCTGGTGGACGGATATCTCGGCAACGCCGCGCTCGTGCGCGAGACGCTGCGCAAGCGCGGCTTCAAGTGCATCGGCGGCGACAATTCGCCTTACGTGTGGGTCTCCACAGGCGGCGAGGACTCCTGGTCCTTCTTCGACAGGCTTCTGGAAAAAGCCCAGGTCGTGACGACGCCCGGCAGCGGATTCGGCCGTTGCGGCGAAGGATACGTCCGAATCAGCGCGTTCAACTCGCGTGAAAACGTAGAGCGCGCCCTGGAGCGCATGGCGCGAATCTGACCATCCTGCCCACGCCGCGCCGCGCGGGACTGTCCGCCGGCCGCGGCGACGGACTGGAAATTTCGCGCGCCATGGTGTATCATCCGCGCCGTCGTCCGGGAGCCACCGCCCCGGGCGCCCATTCCCCATTTTCCCAGACTGTTCCGATTCGCCATGAAAATTCTGGTCACGGGCGGCGCCGGCTACATCGGCAGCTGCGCCACAAAGCATCTTCTCGACGCAGGCCACCAGGTCGACGTGTTCGACTCCATGGAGCTTGGCCACCCCGAAGCGCTCGATCCCCGCGCCAGGCTTTTCGTCGGCGACCTGCGCAACGACGGCGAGATACTCGAGGCGATGCGCGCCTCCGCGCCCGACGCCGTGATGCACTTCGCCGCATACGCCCTCGTCGGCGAATCGTCCGCCAATCCCGGCAAGTACTTCCGCAACAACGACGCTGGCGGGATCAACCTGGCCGACGCGATGGAGCGGTGCGGCGTGAAGCGGATCGTGTTTTCCTCGACTTGCGCGACGTACGGCCAGCCGGACGCGATGCCAATCACGGAGGAAACGCCGCAGCGGCCTACCAATCCGTACGGCGAGAGCAAGCTGGCCTTCGAGCGGATGCTTTCGTGGTACGCGGCGATCCACGGGTTCCGGCCCGTGTTCCTGCGCTACTTCAACGCGTGCGGCGCGGAGGGCAACCTCGGCGAGGACCACGCGGTCGAGACGCACATCATCCCCAATGTCCTGAAGGTGGCCCTGGGACAGAAGGAGCGCGTGGATATCTTCGGAGGCGACTATCCGACGCCCGACGGGACGTGCGTCAGGGACTACGTCCACATTTCCGATCTGGCCAGGGCTCACCTGATGGCGATCGAATCGGACTTCTCCGGGGCGCTGAACCTCGGCACCGGGCGCGGCTTCTCCGTAAAGGAAATCGTGGAGGCGGCGCGGCGCGTGACCGGGCATCCCATTCCGGCCGCGGTGCAGGCGCGCCGCGCCGGGGATCCGGCGGAGCTGGTGTCCGACCCGCGCAAGGCGCGCGAAACCATTGGCTGGAGCGCGGAATGGACGGAGCCGGAGCGGATCATCGCGTCGGCGTGGCAGTGGCATAGGGCGCATCCGTGCGGATACGCCGGCAAACGATGAGGGCAGAGCGCCGGGATGGATTTTGATCCGGATCCACTGGCACTGCCAGGCCAGTCGCCCGACGGCGACGTGAGCCCGGCGACCGAAGCGATCCCGGCATCCGGGGCCGCGCGGATCGCGGGGCTCGCCACGCTCGTGGTTTCGGCGGTGCTGGCGATTTCTCTGGCCACGTACCACGCGTCCGACCTGCCCTGGGTCCACGCGCCGGCCGGCACGGTTTCCAACGGGCTGGGCCTTGCCGGCGCCAGCCTCGCCTGGTTCGCGATTTCGCTTTTCGGGCTGGCGGCGTTTCTTCTGCCGCCAGTGGCCGGCGCGTTCGGCCTGCGTGCCGCCATCGGGCGGCGCTCCGGTCTCGCTCCGCTGTGGGCGGCGCTGCTTTTCGTCGAAACCTGCGCTCTTCTCCAGCGCTTTCCCGAGACGTTCTCCGCGATGCTTTTGTCGCGGCGGCTCAACGCCGCGCCCAACCCCGGCGGCGGCGTCGGATGCCTGCTCTACGGCCCCGGAATGCCGCTGAACCGCTGGATCGGCGATCCAGGCGCCCTTGCGCTGCACTGCGCCCTTGCGCTGCTGTGGATCGCGCTGCTCGCGACACCGCAGTTCTTCGGGGAGGCCGCGCGCAGGCGCCGCCGCCGCCGCGCCATCGTCCTGGAACGGGCCGAGGACGCCGCCATCGAGAACCGCCCCGAGCTGGAGGCGGACGACGACGCAGTTGCGGACGCGCGTGCCGACCGCCGCCGCCGCGCCCGCGAAAAACGAGAACGCTTGGAAGCCGAAAGAGCCGCCAGGCAGGAAAAACGCCAGGCCGAAATCGCCGAACGCGAACGCGCTGACGAGGAAAGACGGGCGGAGCGCGAAAAGCTGCGCGCCGAAAAGGCCGCCGAAGCGGAGGAGCGCGCCCAGCAGCGCATCATGGAAAAGGAGCGCCGGCGCGCCGAACGCGCGGCGCGCGGTGGCCTGCTTGGCGGACTTTTCGGCGGTCTGGGCCGCAGAAACCGCAAAGACGGAAACCCTGACGACGACATATTTTCCGGTGGCGAATCCCTTGCAATCCCGGACCAGTCCGCCGCCGGTGCCGCCGCCGACGCGACGGAATCGGCCGCGTCGAACGTTCCTACGCTACCACCCGCCCAGCCAGCTCCTGCGGCTGCGGCGGCCGCGATTCCGACGCTCCCCGCAGCTCCCGCGCCAGCGGCGGCGGCACCTGTCCGGGCGCCCGCGCCCTCGCCGACGCTCGTGCCGCCGCCGGAAGCCCTTTCGTCCTCGCCGCCAGATCCGGACATGGGGCCGTTCCCCCCATCGGAAATCACGTTCCACCTGCCGACAACGCGGCTGCTCAATCCGCTGCCGCCTGACAGACCTGAAGACAACCGCGCGGAGATCGAGGAGCGCAGCAAGATCATCGAGGACACGCTCGCCGAGTTCAACCTCACCGGCGTCGTCACGCACGTGGTGTGCGGACCTACGATCACCCGCTACGAAGTGAAGCCTGAAAGCGGCGTGAAAGTGGACCGCATCCAGGGCGTCCACAGCAACCTGCAAATGAACTTGCGGGCGCGCAGCCTGCGCATCATAGCGCCAATCCCAGGCAAGGACGTGGTCGGCCTCGAAGTGCCGAACCTTCATTCGCGGCCGGTGCCGCTGCGCGGCATCGCCGAATCCCGCGAATGGAAGGAAGCCACTGCCAAAATGGCGCTCCCGATGCTGCTTTCACGGGACATCGACGGCCAGCCCGTGATAGCAGACCTGGCCAAGATGCCGCACATGATAGTGGCCGGCACCACCGGCTCCGGAAAATCGGTCACTCTCAACGCGATACTGGCCGGATGGCTTCTTTCGCGCACCCCGGACCAGCTCCGTCTCGTGCTGGTCGATCCCAAGCGCGTGGAATTCACGCCGTATTCCGACATTCCGCATCTTGTCGTACCGGTGATTACCGAGGCGCCAAAGGTGGCAGTCTGCTTGCAATGGGCAGTCAAGGAAATGGACCGCCGCCTCAAGCTGTTCCAGCGCGTCGGCGTCCGCAACATCACAAGCTTCAACACACGCTCGTCCGTGCCGCGCCAGGCTTCGCTTTTCGGAGAGGCTGCCGACGGCGCCGCCACCGGCGACGGCGCCCCGCCCACGCTGCCGTACATCGTGATCGTGATCGACGAAATGAGCGACCTGATGATGCTGGCCGGAGCGGACGTCGAACCGCGCGTCGTCCGGCTGGCGCAGCTCGCGCGCGCAGTCGGAATCCACCTGATAATCGCCACGCAGCGCCCCGACGTCAAGGTCATCACCGGCAAGATCAAGGCGAATTTTCCCGCGCGCATCGCGCTCAAGGTCGCCTCCGCGATCGACTCGATCACGATCCTGGACCAGGCCGGCGCCCAGACCCTGATCGGGCGCGGCGACATGCTTTTCCTCAATCCAAACTCCTCCGAGGGCGTCACGCGCTCCCAGAGCTGCTGGATAGACGACGGCGAAATCGAGGCGCTCACGCGCTGGTACCGAGACCAGGGCGAACCTATGTACGTGCCCGAAATCAAGGACAAGCTCGACCGCATCAAGGTGAAGGACGCCGGAGAGGATTCGTTCAAGACGTTCGAAACGGGCGACGATGGAGGCGGCGCGGACTCCGGGGAATCCGGCGGAGGCGGCGGCGAACGCGCGTTCCTGCAACGCTGCCTGGACGTGCTCGTCTCCGCGGACCGCGCCTCCACGTCGATGCTTCAGCGCAAGCTGCGCCTCGGATACAACAAGGCGGCGCGCGTCATCGACCAACTCGAGCAGATGGGCTGTCTGGGGCCGGCGAACGGCTCCTCCCCGCGCGACATTTTGCGCACCACGCTGCCGCCGGAAGGCGGCGAGGACGAATCAGCCGCCACTTCCGACGGCGACGTCGCTGACGATGGAGATTTCGGCGGCGACGACTTTTGATTCACGGACCATTTCATTGCGAACACGGGAGAATTGAAATGAAGATCGGCGAAACACTGCGTCAGGCCCGCGAAAAGGCCGGACTTTCCATCGAAGACGTGCGCAACACGACCCAGATCATGGTGCAGCAGCTCGTCGCGATGGAATCAAACGACTTCTCGTCGTTTTCCGCGCCCGTGTACGCCAAGGGATTCCTGCGCCTCTTCGCGCGCGCCGTGGGGCTGGATCCGGCTCCTCTCGTCGCGGAATTCGAGGCCGACGTGAACATCGGCGGAAAGCACGAAATGCCGTCCGGGGCGACGAGCGCCCCGCACGAGCAGAATCAGTCCGGCGCCGCGACTCCTCCGAAACACGAAGCGGCAGCGCCTTCTCCGGATGCGGACCAGGCGCCGTCGCAGCCAGCTGGCGAGGGTCCCGCCGCTGACTCCAAAGACGCGCCGCCGCCTGCGGTCGCGGAGGGCGCGGAAAAATCGGAATCCGCGGCCGGCGCGGAGCCTGATCTGTTTTCGCTTGCCGCCAGCGGCTCGCCGACCGCACCGACCGCGCCGGTGGCCGGAGAGGCGGGCGCGGAAGCTCCGACGGAGAAAATCGTCGCGTCCGCGCAACCTTCGTCTCCAGCGGCGCCCTCGGGCGTACTGCCCGCACACAGTTGCGTGAAAAGGGCGGTTTCCACGCCGTTGCCGTTTGAGCGCAAGACGCCGCCGAAACCGCTTCCCGAAAAGCGCATCGCGCCGCCGGAACCCGGAGCTCCGCCGCAAGTTCCGCCCCTGAAAGTCCGCGAAGTCGTCCTTACCCAGCCTCACCCCGTAGTCACTCCGCCCGCGCCGATATCCAAGCCGGCCCCGGTGCCGCACTCCGCGCTTTCCCCGGACGCCAAGAACGTCGAACGCGCGCAGCTTCCGGATCCGCTTCCCCAGGACGGCGCCTTTTTCGCATTTCCCGAATACACCGCGACGGCGGCCTTCCTTGACGATTCCGACGACGATTCCGACGAAGTGACGCCACCGGCCAAGAAGAATTCACCGTCCGCGGCGAAGGCGACGGCGCTCGGCGCAAAGGCTGCTTTCAGCAAGATCAGGGTCGGGCTGTCCACGGCGGGCAGCTACTCGCGCAGACGCACCGCCTCGCTTTTTCGCCAGATCGCGCTGCTCCGCGGATTCGGCGGAGGAAAGGCGCTCGCGGCCGTCGCGGCCGTCGCCGTCCTCCTCGCGGCGGCAGGAGTGTTCTCGACGCTGGCCGGACGCCGCGACGCCAATGACGGCGACCAGGGCTTCGTCGAAGAGCAGGAAGTCGCCGACGATCCGGAGCCGCAGCCCGAAACCGCAGCCGCGACTTCTCCGGAAGTCCCGGCGCGCGGACCGTCCACCGCGCCGGTCGCGCCCCCGCCGGCGACTGCGACTGACGCTCCCGCCCAGACGGCCGCCGCGCCTGACCCCGCAGAGCAGGCGGCGACGGCCATCGATCCGAGATACGCCGAGCTGACGCCCATTCTGCCACCGCCCGCCTCGTTCGCCAACTGAAATAAAGCCGCGAATTCCGATCATGTCCGCGACACCGCTTTCTCTTCCTCTCGCCGAAGACGAGGTCCGCGCCCTGCGCGCTGGCGACGAGGTCCTGCTTTCCGGACTCCTGTACACCGGACGCGACCGCTTTCACAAGCATCTGGCCGACGGCAACCCATGCCCGGTGTCGCTTCGCGGCGGGGCGCTTTTCCATTGCGGACCAGTCGTGGTTCCCGACGCGACCGCGCCGGCCGCGCCCTGGCGCGTAGTCGCCGCCGGACCGACAACGTCGTCTCGCGAAGAGCCGTACGAGGCTGGCGTGATCGAGCGCGAGGGGCTGCGCGCTATCGTCGGAAAGGGCGGAATGGGCGCAAAGACCGTCGAGGCGTGCCGTCGTTTCGGCTGCGTGTATCTCCAGGCCGTCGGCGGCGCGGCGGCGCTTCTCGCCCAAAGGGTGAGATGCGTCCGCAGCGTGAACTTTCTCGACGAATTCGGCGCCACGGAAGCCTGCTGGGGACTTGAGGTGGAGGGATTCCCGGCAATTGTCGGGATCGACGCCCGCGGCGATTCGCTCTACGACAAGGTCCGCGCCACGTCGCGTTCCGTTCTCGAAAGCCTTTTGACAAACGCATGACCCCGTTGTCCCCGCATTCCATCGGCGTGATCAAGGGATGGCACGACCTGAACGCCCTCGAAATCGTGCGACACCCCTGGTTCGTCTCGGCCTTCCTCGCAAGCGCGCTGGCGCAGCTGATGAAACTCGTGCGCGTGTGGATCCGCACCGGAAAGCTCGACCTTGGCGAACTCGCGTCGGCCGGCGGCATGCCAAGCGCCCACTCGGCGCTTGTCGCGGCACTAGCCACCGCCGTCGGCCTGACCGACGGATTCGACTCGCCTTCCGCGATGATCGCCGTCGGCTTCGCCACCATCACGATAGCGGACGCGGTTTCGATCCGCCGCGCCGCCGGCGAACAGGCCGCGCTCCTGAACAGAATCGTCGCCCGTCTCAACGAAATCGCGCCTTTCGAGGCGAAGAAACTCGACGAAAGCCTCGGCCACAGGCGGCGCGAGGCCCTGGCAGGTGCGCTGTTCGGGGCCGTCGTCGCGGTGATCGTCTGCGGCGTGTGGGATTTCTGGAAGTGACGGCCGCGACTCGTGGCGCGGAACCGCCCACAATCCACGACAGAACATGAAAAAAGCATTCCACATCGCACTCCTCGCCGCAATCCTTCTCGGAGTCCCGGCCCTTTGCGCCTGGCTTGGCGGCGACGACGAAATCTGGGAAGGAGTGAAAAGCTTCCCACCTCGAACGGAGGACTGGGGGCTCCGCCCCGAAAAGCTCTGGAACCACCGCTGCCCGTTTTCATGGCGGTGGTTCGGCGGTTTCTTCGTATGGACGTTCCTGTGCATGTTTCCGCTCGTCCGCCGCGCGTTCGGTCGCAAGGGCGATGCCGCGGAAACCGCCGCTGCGGCGGGTAGCAACCCGCCAGCAGGCGCGGAAGTGCGCGGAACCGAAGGCAGGACCACCACCCTCGCTGCGGGGCCGGAAAGGCGCAAATTCCCCGTCTGGGGATGGTTCGGCATCGCCGAACTCGCGGTCGCATGGGTGTTCTGCTGGGCGAAATTCGACTTCTGCCGCGAAATCCAGCCGCACATTTCGTACATGCCGCTCTGGATCGGGTACATTCTCGTGGTGAACGCCCTCTGCGTGAAGCGCAGTGGAACCGCGCCTCTTCTCAAGCACCCGCGCGCCTACCTCATGACCTTTCCCGCAAGCGCCCTGTTCTGGTGGTTCTTCGAATACCTCAACCGCTATGTGTGGAACTGGTACTACCTCGGCGTTTCGCGGATGAGCGCCGCCGAATACGCGTTCTACGCCACGATATGCTTTTCGTCCGTGCTTCCGGCCGTCACAGCCACCGCGGCGCTGCTGCACACGTTCAAACCGTTCCGAGATGCCCGCTTCGACGGCATGAAGTGGCGTCCGAACGTCCGCTCCGCGTCGGGCGCGGCGTTTTTCGCGGCCGTTTCCGCGCTCGGTCTCTGCGGGAACGTGTTCGCGCCGCAGTACACGTTCGCGCTGCTGTGGCTTTCCCCGCTCGCTGCGTTTCTTCTCGTGCAGATCCTGCTCGGTGAAAAATGCGTGCTGGACAGGCTGCGCACCGGGAACTGGTCCCTCGTGTTCCGGTTCGCTGTCGCCGCCCTGTGCTGCGGCCTGGCGTGGGAGACCTGGAACTACTATGCCGTGGCCAAGTGGGTATATTCGGTTCCCTGGGTGCAGGCGTTCCAGATATGGGAGATGCCGGTAATCGGATTTGCCGGATATCTGCCCTTCGGAGTGGAGTGCGCCGCCGTCACGGCCTGGCTCAAGCCGGAGCTCGTGGACGCCTGACCATGCGTCGCTCGAAACGGGCGCTTGACTTGTTTTCATGCGTTGTGCAATCATTGCCCCGCTTTGCACGGGGCGAAGCGCCCAGAACGGTCCCGTTTCGGCGCCGTCGCGCCATCCCCGGATGCGAAGCCGCGCCCGGCGCGGAGCCGGGCTACCGCCGCGCGGTCGCGGCGACTTTTCATTTTTTACTACTTCCCAAAACAAACAACCACACAGGTACAACAACAACAAACAACCCAAGCGGAGGGCAGACGTGTGGCCCCCGCACAGCCAAACATGAACGAGACAACTAAATACGTCTACTTCTTCGGCGCCGGCAATACCGAAGGCAACGCCGACATGCGCAACCTCCTCGGCGGCAAGGGCGCCAACCTGGCCGAAATGGCCGCGCTCGGCCTCCCTGTGCCGCAGGGCTTCACCATCACGACGGAGGCCTGCACCCGCTACTACGACGACGGCAAGCAGATCGGCGACGACATCCGCGCGCAGATCGAAAGCTACGTCGAGAAGCTGGAGTCGAGCGCCGGGAAGAAGTTCGGCGACGCCGAGAACCCGCTCCTCGTGTCCGTGCGCTCCGGTGCCCGCGCCTCCATGCCCGGCATGATGGACACCATCCTCAACCTCGGCCTCAACGAAACCGTCGTCGAAACGCTCGCCCGCCAGTCCGGCAACCCGCGCTGGGCCTGGGACTGCTACCGCCGCTTCATCCAGATGTTCTCCGACGTCGTCATGGAAGTCGGCAAGAAGTACTTCGAGAAGCTCATCGACCAGATGAAGGCCAAGAAGGGCGTCACGCAGGACGTGGAGCTCTCCGCCGAAGACCTGAAGGAACTCGCCGGCCAGTTCAAGGCCGAATACCGCAACAAGATCGGCTCCGACTTCCCCACCGATCCCAAGATCCAGCTTTTCGAAGCTATCAAGGCCGTCTTCCGCTCCTGGGACAACCCCCGCGCCAACGTCTACCGCCGCGACAACGACATCCCGTACAGCTGGGGCACCGCCGTCAACGTCCAGATGATGGCGTTCGGCAATCTCAACGACAATTCCGGAACGGGCGTCGCATTCACGCGCGACCCCGCCACGGGCGAAAAGAAGCTAATGGGCGAATTCCTCATCAACGCCCAGGGCGAAGACGTCGTGGCCGGCGTCCGCACCCCGATGCCGATCGCGAAGATGGCCGAGGTGATGCCGGAGGTGTTCGAGCAGTTCAAGGACGTGTGCCAGAAGCTCGAGGCGCACTACCGCGACATGCAGGACATGGAGTTCACGATCGAGAACAAGAAGCTCTTCATGCTCCAGACCCGCAACGGCAAGCGCACGGCCAAGGCCGCGCTCAAGATCGCGTGCGACCTCGTGGACGAGGGCATGCGCACCGAGGAGGAGGCCGTCCTCATGATCGAGCCGCGCAATCTCGACACCCTGCTGCACCCGCAGTTCGACGCCGCATCCCTCAAGAAGGGCAAGATCATGGGCCGCGGCCTGCCCGCTTCCCCGGGCGCCGCCTGCGGCAAGATCGTCTTCACTGCCGACGACGCCAAGGAGTGGAAGAAGCGCGGCGAAAAGGTCGTGCTCGTTCGCCTTGAGACTTCGCCCGAGGACATCGAGGGCATGAAGAGCGCCCAGGGAATCCTCACCGTCCGCGGCGGCATGACCTCGCACGCCGCAGTCGTCGCGCGCGGCATGGGCTCCTGCTGCGTTTCCGGCTGCCAGGAAATCGCCATGGACGAGGAGAACAAGCGCTTCACCCTCGGCGGCAAGACCTACCACGAGGGCGACTGGCTCTCGATCGACGGCTCGACCGGCAACATCTACGACGGCGTCGTCACCACCGTGGACGCCACGATCGCCGGCGAGTTCGGCCGCATCATGGCCTGGGCCGACAAGTTCCGCCGCCTCAAGGTGCGCACCAACGCGGACACCCCGCGCGACGCGCGCAAGGCCCGCGAACTCGGCGCCGAGGGCATCGGCCTGTGCCGCACCGAACACATGTTCTTCGAGGAGGACCGCATCGCCGCGTTCCGCGAAATGATCTGCTCCGACACCGAGGAGGAGCGCCGCATCGCCCTCTCCAAGATCCTGCCCTACCAGCAGGACGACTTCGAGCAGCTCTACGAGGCGCTCGGCGGCGCCCCGGTCACGATCCGCTTCCTCGATCCGCCCCTGCACGAGTTCGTGCCGCACACCGAGGACGAAATCGCGCTCCTCGCGAAGACCCAGAACAAGCCCGTCTCCCGCATCAAGGAGATCATTGACTCGCTCCACGAGTTCAACCCGATGATGGGCCACCGCGGCTGCCGTCTGGCAGTCACCTACCCCGAAATAGCCAGGATGCAGACGCGCGCGGTGATCCGCGCCGCCATCAAGGTCCAGAAGCGCCACCCGGACTGGACGGTGCGCCCGGAGATCATGATCCCCCTCACCTGCGAGATGAAGGAGCTCAAGTTCGTCAAGGACATCGTGGTCGAGGCCGCCAACGTCGAAATCGCCGACGCCGGCATCAAGCTCGACTACGAGGTCGGCACAATGATCGAGATTCCCCGCGCCGCGCTGCTGGCCGACGAAATCGCTAAGGAGGCCGAGTTCTTCTGCTTCGGCACGAACGACCTCACGCAGATGACGTTCGGATTCTCCCGCGACGACGCCGGCAAGTTCCTTGGCGCCTACTACGACAGGAAGATTTTCGAGTCCGATCCGTTCTCCAAGCTCGACCAGGAAGGCGTCGGCAAGCTCATGGAGATGGCGGTGTCGCTCGGCCGCAAGCAGCGCCCCGAGCTCCACTGCGGCATCTGCGGCGAACACGGCGGCGACCCCACCTCCGTCGAATACTGCCACAGGATCGGCCTCGACTACGTGTCCTGCTCGCCGTTCCGCGTGCCGATTGCCCGTCTCGCGGCCGCGCAGGCCGCAATCAGGGATCGCGCATGAACCCGTCCGACATCGAGAAACAGGGCGAGACGTTCGACCTCATCCGCGCCGAAGTGGCGCGGGTGGTGGTCGGGCAGGAGAAAATAGTCGATCGGCTCCTGGCGGCGCTCGTCTGCCAGGGGCACGTGCTGCTGGAGGGCGTGCCCGGCATCGCCAAGACAACGCTCGTCTCCACGCTCGCCAAGGCGCTCGGTCTCTCGTTTTCACGCGTTTCCTTCACCCCCGACCTGCTCCCAGCCGACGTCACCGGCACGCTCGTCTACAACCCGGCCGACTCGACCTTCTCGGCGAAGAAGGGACCGGTGTTCGCCAACGTGCTGCTGGCCGACGAAATCAACCGCGCCCCCGCCAAGGTGCAGTCCGCGCTGCTGGAGGCGATGCAGGAGCGCCAGGTCACTCTGGGCGACGAGACGCTTCCGCTCCCCTCCCCGTTTCTCGTTCTGGCGACTCAGAACCCCATCGAGCAGGAAGGAACCTACCCCCTGCCCGAGGCCCAGGTGGACCGCTTCCTATTCAAGTGCATCGTCAAGACGCCCTCGCGCGAAGACGAACGCCGCATCATGGAGCGCTTCGCCTCGCGCCGCGCCCCGGAGGCACGCGCCGTCGTCTCCCCCGAACAGGTAGCCGGACTGCGCGAGGCGCTCGATTCCGTCTACTGCGACGAAAAGGTCGGCGAGTACATCCTGGACATCGTGTTCGCGACGCGCGAGCCGGACAAGCACGGGCTGGCGGATCTCAGGCCGTTCATCGCCATGGGCGCGTCTCCTCGCGCCACCATCGCCCTGAATCTCGCCGCGCGCGCCAACGCAATGCTCCGCGGCCGCGCTTACGCCACGCCACAGGACGTCAAGGACATCGCCCCGGACGTGCTACGCCACCGCGTGGCACTCACATACGAGGCCGAGGCGCGGGAAATGTCGGCAGAGGCCGTTGTCTCCCGCATCCTTTCCGAAATTCCGGTTCCGTGACGCGCCGCGACGCGACGCGCACGGTCCCGGTCGCACGACGGACTATGGCATGAAAAAGGACCTGCCCAAGACGCTTGGCCTGGCGGACGTGTTCTGCATCGCCGTGGGCGCGATGGTTTCGGCCGGAATATTCCTGCTGCCGGGCACCGCGTTCGCGCATGTCGGCCCGGCCGTCGTATTTTCGTACGTAATTGGCGGGCTGGTGGCGACGGCCGGCATCCTGGCCGTGCTGGAGCTTGCCACGGCGATGCCGCGCACCGGCGGCATCTACTACTTCACGACGCGCAGCCTAGGCCCCCTTTCCGGCACGCTCTCCGGAGTCCTCAACTGGGCCGCGCTCGCGCTCAAGGGCGCTTTCGCAATCTGGGGCACCGCGCGCATCGTCGGCGAATTCGTCCCAGCGATCCCCGCTCCCGCATTCGGCGTCGGTCTGACAGTGGTGTTCCTGGCGGTGAACCTTCTCAGCACCGCCGCCGCCGCCAAGCTCCAGCAGGCGCTCGTCTGGATGCTGCTGCTCATCATGGGCGCCTACGTGGTCTTCGGCGCAAGGCATTGCGACGCCGCCGCGTTTTCGCCTTTCGTGGCGCCCGGCCGCACGTGGGCTGACGTCGTGTTCGAGTCCGGTTTCATTTTCGTCTCGTTCGGCGGCCTGCTCGGCGTCGTCAGCGTGGCGGAGGAGGTCAAGAACCCCCGCCGAAATCTGCCGCTCGGAATCCTCGCCGGGCTGGCGGTCACCACGGTTATGTACGGCGTCGTCATGGCCGTGACCGTCGGCTGCGTCCCCGCCGCAACGCTTGCCGGCTCGGCCACCCCGCTGGCCGACGCCGCGCGCGATCACTTCGGCCAGGCCGGCTTCGCGACGATGACGCTCGGCGCCCTGCTCGCCTTCGTCACCACCGGCAACGCCGGCCTGATGGGCGCCGCGCGCTATCCGGTCGCCCTCGCGCGCGACGGCTACGCCCCCACCGTGTTCGCGCGTACCGCGACTCGCCGCGAAATCCCGGTGCCGGCGCTGCTGCTCACGGGAGCCGTCGTCGCAGCAGTCCAGTTCCTCGACATCGAGACGCTCGTCACCGTCGCATCCACGGTGGTCATGCTTTCGTACGTACTCACGAATCTCTCCGTTCTGATTCTGCGCGAAAGCGGCGTCATGAACTACAGGCCGAGTTTCCGCACTCCGTTCTATCCGGTGCTTCCCGTCCTGTGCATCCTGCTTTTCCTGCTGCTGATCGTCAAGCAGGGCAACAGGTCGCTCGCGATCGCGGGGGTGCTGACTCTCCTGAGCGTGGCCCTGTACATGCGCTACGGCATGAGGGAGAAACGCGAAAGCGCCCTGCGGCAGCTGCTCGGTCGCCTTGTCCGGCCCGACTGGGAGGAGCCAGGTCTGGAGGCCGAACTGCGCGAAGTGGTCCGCCGGCGCGACGGCATGGTGGAGGATGCATTCGACCGCGCCATCGCCGACGCGCCCGCGCTTCTTGTCCCGGGCGCCACGGACTTGCGCGGATTCTTCTCCGCCGCCGCGCGCGCCGCCGCCAACGGTTCCACGCTTGCCAATCTGTCCCCCGACGCCCTCTGCGAACGCCTGCTGTCGCGCGAGCGCACTTCCGCGACCGTGATCGCGCCCGGCGTCGCGGTGCCCCACGTGATTCTCCCGGGCCGCGACGGCGTCTTCCGCGTGGTCCTTGCAAAAAGCGAGGAAGGCGTCGAATTCGGCGACGGCGACCCAAACGGCGACCCCACCGCGCCCGTGCGCACCGCCGTGTTCGTATTCGCCTCCGAGGACAAGCGCGGCGAACACCTCAAGGCCCTGGCGATGGTCGCCCAGACGATTCTCGCGCCGGCTTTCGACAGGCGCTGGGAAATCGCCCGTACCCCGCAGCAGTTGCGCGACATTTTCCTTCTGGCCCGCCGCACCCGCGGATGATTCCACCGCCGCGGATCGTCGCTCTTCCGAAATCGCATTCCCAAGTGGAGGTTCATGACATGGCGGCCGCGGGTCAGACTTCGGAAGAAACAGTGAACGTCCTCGTGGCGCTGTGGATGGACGGCGTGTTCGGCGCGGATGTCATGGACGGCATCCACGCCGAGATCGCCGCCCGCGCCCTGCCGTGGCGCATCCGCTTCGTCGATTCCCCCGCGTCGTTCGAGACGACGCTGCGCTGGACGCTCCGCTCCGGGAGCCTCTCCGGCGTCATCACGCGCTATCACGGCGGCCCCAACACGGATGCCGCGCACCGCGCCCGCGTCCCCACGGTGTGGCTGATGCCGGACAGCGCGTCTTCGGCCCGGCGATCGCATCCGCCGCGCACCGCTTTCGTCGAAAGGGATCTTCGGGCCGTCGCACGCGCAGCGGCGGACCATTTCCTTTCCCGCTCCGGCTTCCGCTCCGCCAGCTACGTCGAAAACTACTGGGACCACGGCTGGTCGCGGCGGCGCGGCGACGCGATCGAGGCCGAGTTCAAAAGCCGTGGCCTCCGGTTCTCCCGGTTCCGCCACTACGACGCCCCGTCGCCGCAGCATCCCGCGACGGGGCCGGATTTCGACGCGCTTTCCGACTGGCTCAGGGCGCTCGAAAAGCCGGCGGCCGTAATCACCGCGAACGACTCCACCGGCGTGGACGTGCTCGAGCTCTGCAACGCCGCCGGCATCGCGGTGCCGCGCGATGTCGCCGTGCTGGGCATGGATGACAACCCCGCGCACTGCCGGCACAGCTCCCCATGCCTCTCCAGCATCCGTTTCGACGGCCGCGAGGCCGGCCGCCTCTCCGTCGCCGCGCTCGCTCGCATGATCGCCGGCGGCCCCGCCCCGCACGCTCCCCTGCTCTACGGCGTCGAGTCGATCGCGCAGCGCGCTTCCACCGGCGCGGTCTCCACGGCCGGCGCGATGGTCCAGAAGGCGCTCGATTTCATCGACGCGAACGCCTGCCGCGGGATTTCCCTCGCGCAGGTGGCCGCCCATCTCGGCGTTTCCCGTTCCCTCGCCACGCAGCGTTTCCGCGAACTGCGCGGAATGTCGATTCTCGACGCCATCCACGGGCGCCGCGTCGCCGAGGCAAAGTGCCTGCTCGACGCGTCCGACAAGTCGCTCGACGACATCGCCGCCGCCTGCGGCTTCGAGGGCGGGGCGGACTGCCTCCGCCGCGTGTTCCGCGCGGCGACCGGAATGTCGCCCGCACAATGGCGCGGACGCGGGAACCGCAACGGCTAAATCGGCCGATTTGTCGGATTCTTTCTGGCCGAATCGTCGTTGACGGCAATTCGGCCCGCGGCTATGATGGATTTCGTCATGAACGATTCCATCACTTTTTCCCTTTTCTCCGACCTGCACTGGCGCGAGGGAGACTGGTCGTCCTGCGAGGCCCGGCTTTCCGCCATCGTCGACCGCGCCGTGCGCTCGAAGGCCGAATTTCTGATCCACTGCGGCGACTTCTGCCACGATGTCGTCGCCGCGCGCGCCATGATCGCCAAGTACGCCGCCGCGCCGATTCCCGCGCACCACGTCATGGGCAACCACGAGTTCGAGCGCTCAAATTCGCTAGATGAGGTGCTTGCCGCCTTCTCGATGCCGCGCAACTACTACTCCTTCGACATGCGCGGCTTCCGCTTCGTCGCCCTGGACAACAACTACCACCACGGCCAGGACGGAAAGTTGAAGCACTACGCCGACGAGTCGGAGTGGGAGAAATGCCACCAGAAGGAGGTTTTCCTTCCGCCGGAACAGGTCGATTTCCTGCGCGAGACCGTGGCCACGGCCCCCGGCCCGGTCTGCGTCTTTTCCCACGCGAGTCTCCTATTCTCGCAAGAGCGCGGCGGCGTCGCGAACGGACGCGAAGTTGTCGACATGGTCGATCGCGAGCGCAAGGGCCGGCCCGTCGTCTTCTTCAACGGCCACTACCACCGCAACGAGCTCACGGTACGCGGCGGCATGGCCTTCTTCGACGTGAACTCCGCCTCGTCCCTCTCCTGGGTCGATGGCGAGCACCACGCCTACCCGCCCGAGATCATGGCGAAGTGCCCGGTTTCGAACCACTCGTTCCTCAATTCCGAGCCAGTGAGCGCGATCGTGCGCATGACGATGGATGGCGAGGTGGAGATCGAGGGCATGAAGGGCGGCTACTTCTGCGGGGTCGATCCCGAGGCGCTCGGATTCGACACCCACGATCGCGCCGGACGCAAGGTCGATCCGGACATCCTGTCGGCGAAGTTCCGGCTTCTGAATGCCCGACCGCAATCGAATGCAACCGAATGCAATCGACCGCAATCGAACCTCGGCAAAGGCTCCCGACCGCAATCGAATGCAGCCGATTGCAATCTAAAGGACAATCCGTAATGCGCGGTCCGCTCATCCCTGCACTGCTTTTGCCGCTGTTGCCACTTGCCGCGAACGCCACATCAAGCGGCGGCACCGCCTCGGCGCCGCTCCCTCCCGCCGAGGCCAAGGTCGTTTACGGAGCTCGCCTGTATCTCCCCGGATTCGCGATTTCACCGCGCTCCTACAACAAGTCTTGGATTGCTTCCGGCTCAGTCGGCACCGGCGAGGCGACCGGTTCCGGCTCCGATGCCGATCCGTTCGTGCTACCGTTTTCGCTCAACGTGGGATCGGGCTCCTCCGCAGCGACGCTTTCCGGTGCCGGACGCTTCCACGTGGCTCCGGGTGGCGAAGTCGCCGCCGACTGGACCACCGTCGCGGACCGTGACGGCTCCATGGCCGAGGCCTTCGTCGGCGTCACGATCCAGGCCTCCGACATGGCCGGCGGCTCGATCCTCCTCGACGGAAAGCCCCTCGCCATCCCGCACGAAAAGTCGAAAACCGGTCGGCTCGCAGAGCGCCGCGTGTCGCGGGTCGCCGCCATAGCCCAGGATGGCCGCACAATCCTCGACGTCGCGTTCGACGCCCCGACCGAAGTGCTGGTGCAGGACGACCGCTTCTACGGCTACGCCGACATCGCCCTGCGCTTCTTTTTCGCAACCGGCCGCGTGGAAAAGGGCCGCGAATACGCAGTGCGCGCGACCTTCTCGACGACGGGCTTCGGAGCGGTCGCATCCGCGGCATCCACCGGGAAGGAGAAACCTGTGCCGCCGCGTCTCGTCGTCGGCAAGCCGGTGAAGATCGTCGCCGGCGAGGACTGGATCCCGTTCCGCTACGATCCGTGGATCGAGCCCGGAAGCGCCATCGACTTCACCAGCGTCGTGCCGCACCACGAGCCCGCCGGCAAGTTCGGCCGCGTTCTGGCCGTGGGCGACCACTTCGAGTTCGAGGGACTGCCAGGGGAGTCGCAGCGCTTCTACGGGGCGAACGTCTGCGGAGAGGCGAACCTCCCGCGCACCGCCGAGGAGGCCGACCGCTTCGCCGCCAACCTCGCGCGCATCGGCTACAACGCCCTTCGCCTCCACCACCACGAAAAGTGGCTCGTGCGCAAAGACGGCAAACTACCCCAACATGATCGCGCGGCCCTTCAGGCCGTGCGATCCGACAGCACCCTTCCCCAACATGACAGCGCGGCCATCGACCCCGCGCAGATGGACCGCTTCGACCTGCTTGTGGCGGCCTGCGTGAAGCACGGCATCTACCTCACGACAGATCTTTACGTCTCCCGCGCCCATGTGATCCCGTGGCGCGAACTTGGCATCGACCGCGACGGCCCGGTTCCTGCGGACCGCTACAAGCTTCTCTGCGCCTTTTACGAGCCGGCGTACTCCAATCTCTGCGCCTGGTCGCGCAACTTCCTCACTCACGTGAACCCCTACACGGGGCGCAGCCTTGCCGAAGAACCCGCGCTCGCGACCTTGGCCCTGATCAACGAGGGCAACCTCGGCAACAAGGGCGTTGACGCCCTCCGTGAAACACCCGGCGTCCAGGAGGCCTGGACCGCCTGGCTCGCCGAACACCCGGGCATCGCAAGAGAAACCACCGCAAAACATCCTGCGGCGGG
>CAMOSH010000019.1 GCA_946624575.1 uncultured Verrucomicrobiota bacterium | reverse complement strand
CCCTGTCAGAGTAAATGCCTCCAGGGTAGGGACATTTCGGATTGCAAGCAACATTCCAAGTCAAACCCGGCCGCGAAGTTTGACCGGTGGCGGCCTTTCCGCTAGAATACCGGCCCATGCGCGACACACAGGCAGAAACGGAAAGACCGGAAATCTACGACGCCACGCTCCGCGACGGGGCGCAGGCTGTCGGTATCGCGTTCTCACGCGCCGGCAAGATACGCTTCGCGCATCTTCTCGACGATTTCGGCATCCCGTGGGTCGAAGGCGGTTTCGCCGGCTCGAACGAACGCGACATGCAGTTCTTCCGCGACGCGGCGGGGGAATGTTTCGCGCATTCAAGAATAGTGGCGTTCGGGGCGACGCGGCGCGCTGGCGCGAAATGCGAGACCGACCCGCTAGTCCAGGCCCTGCTGGACGCCGACACGGGCGCGGCGGCGATCTACGGCAAGTCCTGGCGCCTGCACGTGCGCGAAGTGCTGCGCACGACCGACGAGGAGAACCTCGACATGGTTTCCGAGACCGTGGCCTACCTGAAGGCGCACGGCCTCGCGGTGCATTTCGACGCGGAGCACTTCTTCGACGGCTACGCGGACGACCGGGACTACGCGCTGACCGTGCTGCTGCGCGCGGCGGAGGCCGGCGCCGACTCCGTGACGCTCTGCGACACCAACGGCGGCACCATGCCGCACGTCGTGGCGAGCGTGGTCGCGGCGGCGCGGGCCGCGCTGGAGAGCGCGGCCGCGGCGCGCGGCGCCAAGGCGCCCACTCTCGGCATTCACGCCCACAACGACTGCGGCCTGGCCGTGGCCAACAGCATGGAGGCGTTCCGCGCCGGAGCGCGTCTGGTGCAAGGCTGCTTTAACGGATACGGCGAACGCTCCGGGAACGCGAATCTCACGACTATTCTGCCGCTTCTGCAGCTCAAACTCGGCGCCCGCGCGGTGCCTGACGACAGGCTGCGCGGCCTGCGCGGCCTGTCGCTCGCGGTGGACGACCTCGTGAACCAGCGCCCCGATCCGCACGCCCCGTTCGTGGGCGAGTCCGCCTTCAGCCACAAGGCCGGCGCGCACGTGGCCGGAGTCCGCCGCAATCCCGCCACGTTCGAGCACATTCCCCCGGAATCGGTCGGCAACGAGCGGCACGTCGTGCTCAGCGAGCTTTCCGGCGCCGCGAACGTGCTGTACCGCCTAAAGCAGTGCGGCGGCGCGGCAGACGACCTTTCGAGGGAGGAAGTGCGCCGCGTCGTGGACGCGCTCAAGGCGCGCGAAGCGGGCGGATTCTCGTTCGAGTCCGCAGACGCATCGTTCCGCATACTCGTCCGCAAGGCGCTCGGCGAACACAAGCCGTTTTTCGAGCTGGACGGATTCCGCGTCTTCGTGGAAAAGCGCGGCCACGAGCGCGAATGCCTTTCAGAGGCAACCGTCAAGATCCGCGTCGGCGAACACGCGGAAATCACAGTCGGGGAAAGCGTCAACGGCCCCGTGGACGCGCTGGACCAGGCGCTGCGCAAGGCGCTCTCGAAATTCTATCCGGAGATCGCCAAAATCGCGCTGTCGGACTTCCGCGTCCGGATCCTGGACTCCAAGGAGGCCACGAAGGCGGTCACGCGGGTACTGATCGAATCGACGGACGGCGAATCGCGCTGGGGCACGGTCGGGGTGTCGAGCAACATCATCGAAGCGGCGTGGCAGGCGCTTCTGGATTCTGTCGAATACAAGCTTCTCTCCACCGGCGCCGCAGCCGGAGACGCCGTCGCCGCGCACGACGGCGGAGCCGAAGCGTAGCGGCGGGAGGGCAGACCCCCATGCCGCCCGCAGACCGCAGCGCCACGCGCCAGCCGCAGACGCCGACACTGTACTCCTTCACGCTCTCGCGCGAGGAGGCCGACGCCCTCAAGGGCATCATCTCCAGAGGCTCATTCAAGCCGCGCTCCGTGCCGTACGCAGAAGCTGCCGCGGAATCGGCCGAGGGGCGCTGCGTCGTGACGCTCTACCGCAGCGGCAAGTGCACGGTGCAAGGCAAGGGCGCGCGCGATTTCGTGGAATTTTCGATGGAACCGCTCGTCCTTCGCCGCGTGGTGCTGACGCCAGAGCCGTCCGGCGATGGCGGCGACGAAAGCGGCTGCGCAGGCGGCGGCCGCGCGGTCGTCTTTGGCGCCGCGCTCTCGGCCGAAGCGCTCGAACCGCACGCCGGCGTGGACGAAAGCGGCAAAGGCGACTTCTTCGGACCGCTTGCCGTATGCGCCGCATACGCCGATTCCGAAATCGCCCCCAGACTCGTCGCCGCCGGCGCCCGCGACTCGAAGGACGTCTCGGACGACGAAGAGGCGCTGCGGATCGCGGCGCGCATCCGCGCCGTGCTGCGTCCGAATCTCTACGCCCTGTCAGTGTTTTCGCCGATTGGCTACAACCGCGCATACGCGAAGCTGCGCAGCGTCAACCGCGTACTGGCCTGGGCGCACGCGCGCTGCGTGGAAAAGCTCAGTTCCGCGGCGCCGGCCATGCGCTTCGCGATCTCCGACCAGTTCGGCTCGCCGGACGCCGTGCGGCGAGCCATGCGCTCCGGCGCCGCGCACGTGGAAATCCGTTCGCGCACGAAGGCGGAGTCCGACATAGCTGTCGCAGCGGCGTCGCTGCTGGCGCGCGAGGCGTTTCTGCTCGGGCTCGCGGAGCTGGGGCGCCGCTTTCCCGGGATCGACTTTCCGAAAGGCGCAACGCACGTGCGCGCCGCCGCGGAGAAACTCGTCAGGACGCACGGGGCGGCCGCGCTCGCCGAAACGTGCAAATGCCACTTCCGCACGACGGACCAGGTACTCGCCGCCACCGGCCACGGCCGCGAAGAGCTTCCCCCGGAATGCCGGGTGCTCCCGAAACCACCACAACGTTTTCGCAACCGAACGAAATGACGACGCTTTTTTCAGTGCTGCTTCTCCTGCTCTGGGTCTACGTCTCGACATGCCGCACCGGGACGAACTGGCAGAATCTCTACGCCAACCGCATCCGCGCGCTGCTTTTCCGCCCGATTTCCGCGGCGGAGCGAGCATTGCCGCGCGACGCCCCGGAATGGGTCGCCCCGGCGGTCTGCGGAGTCCTGCTGCTTGCCGCGCGGGCACTGCTGGGAGCGACCGGCGGCGGCGGAATCGTCACGGCGGCGGACATGAGGCTTTGCGGCGGCGCGATCATACTGAGCGCGCGCGGCGGCGCGGCTGGGCTGCTGGCGCTGCAACTCGGCGCGTTCGCGCTTCTTCTGGCGAATCTCGCGCTGCTGAGGCTTCTGCTTGTCTGGCGGATTGGTGAAACTGGCGGCGGCGCATACGGCGGCGACGGGGCGCCCGTGGAGTTTCTCGGAATCGCGACCTGGCCCGCAACGCGGCCAGGAGCGGGCGCCGGACGCAACGCTGCCGGAGCGGCTGCTCTGCTGATTGCCGGGGCGGCGCTTTGCTGCGCGGGAGTCGGCGCGGGCCTCGCGGTCGGTCCGATGGCGAAGCTGGCGATCGGGGCGGCGATAGACACGCTCGCACTCGTGCGTTCGCTGCTTTTTGCGTTCTGCATTCTCTCCTTCGCGAGCGCCTTTTCGGGTCCGGCCGCCTGGGGCGGCGGCCGCGGAGACTGGCTTTCCTTCGCCTCGATGGCCGCGTCCGACTGGCTCGACTCGTTCGAACGCGCCACCTTCGGCCACCAGCTCGTCTTCGGAGCGATCGGAATCGGCCCGCTCATCTTGTTCTTCGCGACGGGCCTCCTGCACAAGATACTCGTCAGCGCGCTGATCTGACGCTAGCCGAGAAGGTGCTGGCCGGCGTCCACGTATAGGATCTGCCCCGTGACCGCCGGGGCGGAGCAGAGGTACAGTACCGCCTGCGCGATGTCGGCCGGGGAAGGGCGCAGCCCCAGCGGAAGCTCGCCGGCCGGCTCCGACGGCCCGGCGCGATCCGGCGCGAGCGTCGGCCCGGGCGCCACGCCGCAAAGCGAGATCGTCGGGGCGAACTCCGCCGCAGCCGCGACGGTGAAATCGGCCAGAGCCTTCTTCGAGGCCCAGTACGGATAGTGCGCGGCGGAGCGCTTCGCTATGTCGCGGTCGAGAATGTTCACGATCCTGCCGCGCCAGTGGGCGGGAAGCATCCCGGAGCGCACGGCTTCGGCGGCGCGGGCACGCATGGCGCGCGCAAGCCGCACCGGGGAGAGCCAGTTCACCCGCCAGATCGTCTCCATCTCCTCCGCCGTGGCGTCGGCAAGTTCGAGCAGGCTCCAGACCGCGGCGCTGTTCACCAGGATGTCGACCCAGCCGGCCATCTCCCAGGCCGATTCCATCGTGGCGTCGGCGGAAAGCGGATTGGAAAAATCCCCCTCGACGCACCAGGCCTGGCGGCCGAGGGCGCGGATTTCCCCGGCAAGGCGATCAGCTTCGACGCGCGAACGGTTGCAATGGACCACGACGTCGCAGCCGGCTTCCGCCAGCGCCAGCGCGATGCGGCGCCCGATGCGGCGCGCCCCGCCCGTCACGAGCGCGACGCGCTCGCCAAGGTCGGGCCGCACCGCACCCGCGTCGCCGGCCGGACCGCCCTTCATGCGCCGCCGGCTGCCTTTTCCGGCGATGGCCGCCTCCGGAAGCGGTTGCGCCAGGCAAGCCGCCAGACCATGCCGAACGCCTCGCGAGCGATGGCGCGCGAAAACTTCGAATGTCCGGAGCGCCTGTCCTCGAACACGATCGGAACTTCGGCGATCCTGAAACCGCGCCGCCACGCCTCAAACGTCGTTTCGATCTGGAACGAATATCCGTTGGAGCGAATTTTGTCCAGGCCGATCGCGCCAAGCACCTCCGCCGAATAGCACTTGTACCCGCCCGTTGGGTCGGACACCGGCAATCCGGTCACCGCGCGCACGAACATTCCGGCGCCCATCGAAATCAGCAGCCTGTTCAGGGGCCAGTTTATCACGCGGATACCGCCCTTGTAGCGCGTCCCAAGCACAAGATCGGCGCTTTCGGCGGCCTTCAGGAAAGCCGGTATCTCGCGCGGGTCGTGCGAGGCGTCGGCGTCCATTTCGAAAAGATGCGCGTAGCCGCGCTCCAGCCCCCAGCGGAAACCATCCACGTACGCGCGCCCAAGGCCCGCCTTGGGGCCGTGGTGAAGCACCTTGACGCGCCCGTCGCGCGCCGCCATCGCGTCCAGCCTTTCGCCGGTGCCGTCGGGGGAGTCGTCGTCGACGAAAAGAAGGTCCACCTGCGGCGCCGCGCGAAACACGGCCGCGGCGATGGGTTCGACGTTGTCGCGCTCGTCGTACGTCGGGATCACAACCAGGGTCTTGCCGTCCATGCCCCGAATGGTAGCACCACTCCGCCGGAAACACAACGCCCTTCAAGGGAACCGGCGACCGCCGGGGCGAAGACGGCCGTTGCTGATTCGCGCCCCTCTTCCAATTTGGAGAAGGCGGTGGTATTCTCCGCCGTGTCATGACAATCGGGTCCAGACAAGTGAAGGTGGTTTTCATGGGCAGCGACGCGCTGTCCGTGCCGTATCTGGAGGCGCTGGCCGCCTGTCCGCAGGTGGAGGTCGTCGGAGTCTTCACGTCTCCTGACCGCGGGCGCGGGCGCGGCATGAAGGTGACCGCCGGTCCGGTGAAGGCGCGCGCGCTGGAGCTGGGACTGGAGGTATCCACCCCGGTGCGCCTCAACGAGGGCCCCGTGGTGGACGGACTGAAGGCGCTCGCGCCGGACCTGATCGTAGTGATGGCCTACGGGCAGTTCCTGCGGCCGGAGATACTCGAACTGCCGCCGCTGGGATGCCTCAACCTGCACGTGTCGCTGCTTCCGCGCTGGCGCGGTGCCGCCCCGATCCAGAGGGCAATCCTGGCCGGGGACGCGGAAACCGGCGTCTCCGCGATGATGATGGACGAGGGGATGGACACCGGCGACGTGCTTGGCTCCGTGCGCGTGCAGATTGGTCCGCGCGACACCGCGCAGGACGTGGCGGCCGCCCTTTCCGGCCCAGGCTGCGACCTGATGCTGCGCTCGATTCGCGACCTGGCGCGCGGCGTGGCGGAGCGCACCCCGCAGCCGCGCGATGTCCCGCCAGAATGGAAGGCCCCGAAAATCAAACGCGGCGAGGCGTCGCTGGACTTCACGCTGTCGGCCGCGGAAAACGAACGCAAGGTGCGAGCCTTCTACCCGAAGCCGCTCGCGGAGACGTTCCTGCCCGGCGTCGGCGGCCGCGGGCTGCGGCTGAAGGTGGTGGAGGCGGCGGTGGAGACGCTGCCGCGCTGGGCGGGGTCGGCGCTGGCCGGCACGCTTCTGGAGCTGGACCAGCGCAAGGGACCGCTCGTCGCAGGCGGCAAGGGCAAGGCGCTGCGGCTGCTGCGAGTCAAGCCCGAAGGCCGCGGCGAAGTCTCCGGCGCCGACTTCTCCAACGGCTGGCGCAGCCGCGTCCCGATCGGCACCCGCCTGCAGAAGGTCCCGGAGGAGGCTTGAGGACAATGGACCG
This sequence comes from uncultured Verrucomicrobiota bacterium, assembly GCA_946624575.1. Taxonomy (GTDB): domain Bacteria; phylum Verrucomicrobiota; class Kiritimatiellia; order RFP12; family UBA3636; genus UBA3636. Next base: position 23,934 of record CAMOSH010000019.1, on the reverse strand, counting down.
CGACCAAGCCGTCCAGGACGCGAAAAAGACGTCGATCCTCGTGGTGGACGACGAGCGCAACACCCGCGAGGGACTAGGCCGGGCGCTCCGTCCGCAATACGACGTGCGACTCGCTGAAAGCGCAGACGCCGCGCTCGAGGAACTCTCGCGCCGCCCCGCGGACGTGATGCTCTCCGACGTGCGCATGCCCGGCGGCGACGGGCTTTCGCTCCTGAAGCGGGTGCGCGAGAAGTTCCCGAAGACGCTCTGCATCATGCTCACGGCGTACGGTTCGGTGGAAACCGCCGTGGAGGCAATGAAGCTCGGGGCGCGCGACTTCCTCACTAAGCCGGTCAACCTCGACCAGCTCGACCTGGTGCTGGAGCGGACGTTGCAGGCCAGCGCCCTCGAAAGCGAAAACATCGAATTGCGCCGCCGTCTCGACGACAAGTGGGGACTGCGCGGCATCGTCGGGACGTCGCCCGCGATGGAGAAGCTGTTCGACGAGATCCGGCAGGTGGCGCCAACGCGCGCGACGGTCCTGGTGGAGGGCGCGAGCGGCACCGGCAAGGAACTGGTGGCGCACGCGCTGCACCAGCTTTCGCCACGCGCGGACGGGCCGTTCGTCGCGGTCCACTGCGCGGCGCTGCCGGCCACGCTTCTCGAAAGCGAGCTCTTCGGGCACGAAAAGGGCGCCTTCACCGGAGCCGACTCCCTCCGCAAGGGGCGCTTCGAGCTGGCGCGCGGCGGAACGCTGTTCCTCGACGAAATCGGCGAAATCGACGCGTCGGTGCAGGTGAAGCTGCTGCGGGTGCTGGAAACGCGCACGTTCGAGCGGCTCGGCGGCGGCGAGACGCTCGAAGCCGACATCAGAATTGTCGCCGCGACAAACCGCGACCTCAAGGCCCGCGTCGCGGAGGGCAAGTTCCGCGAGGACCTCTACTACCGGCTTGCGGTCGTGACGCTGCGCATGCCAACGCTGGCGGAGCGCCCGGAGGACATTCCCCTGCTGTGCGACCACTTTCTCAGGAAGTTCGCGGAGGAAAACGGGCGGAAGATACACGGCTTCGAACCGGCCGCCGCCGCGATACTCCGCGCGTATCCCTGGCCGGGGAACGTCCGCGAGCTGCGCAACGCTGTGGAGCGCATGGTCGTGCTTTCGCGCGGCGACTGGCTCACCACGACCGATGTGCCGGAATCAATCCGCGACGGCGCCCAGAGCGCGGCGCGCGACGACCCCGCCTCGAATCCCGGCGAATCGCTGGCAGACGCTGAAAAGCGCAAGATTCTGGCGGCGCTGAAGGCAGCCGGAGGAAACAGGTCGCGCGCGGCGGAGGCGCTCGGCATAAGCCGGCGCACGATCCACCGCAAGCTGGCCGCGTGGGGCATCGGCCAATGACCGCGCGGGGCGTCCTGGCCGCGCTCTGCGCGCTTGCCGCGGCGCCCGGCGCCGCGTCTGCGGCAGGCGACCTGGGCGACGCCCTGCGCGACGGTTCGTTCTTCTCCCGCGACTTCCGCGAACTGGGCGTCTTCCGCGGCGAGAAGGCCCGCTGGGTGGAAAAGGACGTGCAGCTGCGCGTGGCAAAGCCGGAGTTCACGCTTTGCGGGGCGAGCGTCGGCGAAACGCTCGTGACACTGGACTCCGCAGGCCGCCCCGTAGCCGCGCGCATTTCGCTCTTCAACCGCGGCGACATGGGCGGCACCGTCACGGAAGAGACGTTCCCCGCGTTCGCACGCGCCGCCGCGGCTCGTCTGGAAACGCTCTTCGGCAGGCCGGGAGCGCGCTTCGACCGCAAGACCGATCCCACGAAGCCGGATCACGACGTCGAGGGCCTCGCCTGGCGCTCCGAGCCCGACGCCCCCGCCGCGACGCCCCACGACGCCGCGACGACGCCGACGGCGGCATTCGCCGACGCGTCGCTCGAATGGGCAGTCCGGCGCAAGGGAGTAGCCTTCGCACCGGCCGCCGAATGGCTGCGCCTGGACATTTCGCGCCCCGGGACGCTTGGCGCCGCAGGCGCCGCACCAGCGCGCGGCGGTGCGCGGCGCACCGGCCCAGCGCGCCCGGAACGCGCGCCCGACGGCACGGTAGAACTCAGGGGCGTTCCGATGGTCGACCAGGGGGAAAAGGGATACTGCGCGGCAGCGACGGTCGCGCGCATCATGGCCTGGTACGGACTGGATTTCCTCGACCAGCACCAGATCGCGGGCTGGGTGGCGTCAGATCCCAGGACCGGCACGTCGCACGAGGCGATGATGGACGGCCTTGGCCGCGTCCTGCACGACCGCTACGGGCTCGTATTCCGCAAACTGCCAGGCGTCTCGCTGGATCTGCTGGATTTCGTCAAAACGTACAACAAGGCGGCGAAGCGCGAAGACATGCCGCAGGTCGAAGTGTTCGTCGATCCGGAGACGAACGTCGTCCAGGGCGAAAGCATCCTGCGGCAGTTCGACGCCGGTCTCTTCCTCCGGCTGCGCGGCGGGAATCCGGCGAAAACCAGGAATTTTCTCGAGCACGTGCGCAAGGCGATCGACGCGGGGCGGCCCCTGGCCTGGTCGGTGGTGCTGGGATTCGCTCGCGAAAACCCGGCCCTGCCGCAGGCGTTCGGGGGACACATGCGACTGATCGTCGGCTACAACGAGCGCGAAGGCTCGATCGTCTACACCGACAGCTGGGGGGCTGGCCACGAGCGCAAGACCATGCCGCTTCGCGACGCCGTCGCGATTTCAAGCGCCCTCTACTCGATAGCCCCCACGCTGAACCGTTGAAGTTTTTCATCCGCAAAGACCACAGTGTTCGCAAAAAAAGTCTTTATGTCCCTTGTATCCCTTGCGTCCCTTATGTCCCTTGTGTCCCTTATGTCCCTTATGTCCCTTATGTCCCTTATGTCCCTTGCGGCTTAGAAATCACTGCGGCGGTCATGGCATTTGAATGATTGAGAAATTGAAGGTTTGGGGTTTGGAGCGTGGAAGGGCACGCACTTGACGCGATGATAGATATCTCCACGGAAGAATGGCGAAAGGCGCTGCGGCTCGTGCGCGCCGTGGCCGACGCCCAGTGCGGCTCGCCGGAACGCGAACGGGCGCGCGCCGAGGCGTTCGAATTCATGCGCCTCGCGCAGTCGCCGCGCATCCTCAAGCTCGCGCACCTGCTGCAGCCAGGCGCAACGGAGCGCTCGGTGGACGCCGCGCTCGTGCCGCTGGAGCGCGTGGACCGCCGCGCAAAAGTCACAGATGCCGACATTGTCCGCATCCGCGAGACGGATGCGCCAAAAGTCGCCGACCGTGCGCCGCTGACCGTGGTAGCCGACAACATCAGGAGTGCGTTCAACGCCGGCGGAATCTTCCGCACGGCGGAGTTCTTCGGCGCGGAGCGCGTCATACTGTGCGGCTACACGCCCGGGCCCGAAAGCCCGCAGGTCGCGAAGACGGCGCTGGGCGCCGCGGAGGCAATACCCTGCGAACGGGTGCCGGACGTGCGCGACGCAATCGACGCCCTGCGCGCGCGCGGCTGCGCCGTCTACGCGCTGGAAACGGCCGACGGGGCTCTAGACATATCGGACTTCGAGCCGGCGTTCCCATGCGCCCTGCTGCTCGGCAACGAGCGCTTCGGGCTCGACCCGGACGTTGTCGCGGCGGCGGACGCGGTGCTGGAAATCCCGTCGCACGGCACGAAGAACTCGCTAAACGTGGTATCGGCGCTCGCCGTGGCGGCCGCGTTCCTCCGCGCGAAGTACAGGCGCGCCTGACGCGGCGGGCGGAACGCGGAATCCGCGCCGCCGCCGCGCGGCGCTTGAGCCTACTTGCCGAACGAAGCCGAGAAGTCCCCGACCGCGGCCTTCACTTCCTTCTTGCCGCGGCGAGAGCCCTTGATCAGGCCCTTGAGCATCCGCTCGTAGGCCTTGCCGTCCAGCGGGAACTCGACCGTCTTGCCCTTCATCGAGGAATACAGCATCGCGTTGCCCAGCTCGACTGAGCGGATGCCCTCCTCGGCCGGAGCGATGAGCTTCTCGCCGTTGAGGATCGCGTTGACGAAGTTCTGGAGGATGCCCACGTGCTGCGACCCGTTGCCGTTGGCGGGAATGTCGACGTTCCAGGTCTCCGGAGTCGCGAACGAGGACTCGGACGTCCGGAGGAACTCGGCCTGGCCGATCTCGTTGCGCGTCCAGCATATCCTGCCGTTCTCGATGACGACGCGGCCGTATTCGCCGCAGACTTCGAGGCGGTTGGTGCCCGGGGCCTCGCCAGTGGTGGTGATGAAGACGCCGGTGGCGCCGTTGGGATACTCGAAGTAGGCCGTGACATTGTCCTCGACCTCGATGTCGTGCCACTTGCCGATGCCGCAGAACGCGCGCAGGCGGGCGGGCATTCCGAAGAGCCACTGCATGAGGTCGAGCTGGTGGGGGCACTGGTTGAGCAGGACTCCCCCGCCCTCGCCGGACCAGGTGGCGCGCCAGTCGCCGCTGTCGTAGTAGCGCTGGGTGCGGAACCAGTTGGTGATGATCCAGTTGACGCGCGTGATTTCGCCGAGCATGCCCTTTTCAAGCAGGGCCTTGAGCTTCGTGTAGTGCGGATCGGTGCGCTGGTTGAACATGGCGCCGAAGAGGACCTTCTTGTCCTTGTGCGCGGCGATGAGGCGCTCGCAGTCCGCCTTGTGGACGGAAATCGGCTTTTCGACAAGCGTGTGGACGCCCTGCGTGAGCGCGTCGATGCCGATCGTGGTGTGGGAATAGTGCGGCGTTTCGACCATCACCATGTCCACCTCGCCGGAGCGAATCAGCTCGCGACTGTCGGAGAAGCACCTGCACTTGCCCTCGAAGCGCTTCATTTTTTCGGGCACGATGTCGCAGACTGCGGCGATGCGGCAGTTCTTCACGAGCCCCTTTTCGATGTTCGAGACATGGCCCGAGCCCATGTTGCCCAAACCGATGATTCCAATGCGGACTTCTTTCATTTTCGTTGCCATGTGGTTGTTGTTTTCCGGCGGGGGGAGATTTTCCCTTTCCCTCTTGGAAAGTCAAGGCTTTTGTGCTAGTGTTCTCCCCGACATGAAAACAACAACGCAACGCCTCGCCGGGGCGGTTCTTCCGGCGGTCGCCATCGCGTCCCTGCTCGCCGCGGGATGCGCGTCCGATTTTTCGGGCTCGTCCTACAGCCAGTCATCCGCCAGGACGCAGCAGGTGGTCTACTACGGCGAAATCACCCACATCGAGGGTGCCACCATCGAGGGCAACGACGGGGTAGTCGGCGGAATCGCCGGCGCGGTAGTCGGCGGCCTGCTGGGCAACACGATCGGCGGCGGATCCGGGCGCAGCCTCGCGGCCGGCGTCGGCGCGGTCGCCGGCGCGGCGGCTGGCGCGGCCGTCGAAAAGGGCACCACCAAGCAGAACGGCCTCGCCATCGAGGTCAAGCTGGACAACGGCAACGTCATGTCCGTGACGCAGACCGCCGGCAGCGACAGTTTCGCCGTCGGCCAGCGCGTCCGCGTGCTCGTCGGCGCCGACGGCACGACGCGCGTCCGCCCGTTCTAGTCAGATCACGAACGTCCCACTCCGCATCGCACCGCCATGATGAACGGCTCACGCAACGTCGCGCTCGCGGCGCTTTCGGCCGCAATCGCCGCAATCGCCGCAAATCCGCAGGCCGCAGACGCCGCGTCGGCCGACCTCCCGGACTACTCCGCCACCGCCCGCGCCTTGCGCCAGGGCGACGGGCAGACCGAAATCATGGCCGACGACGCGGAGTACTCGTTCGCCACGTCCGGCCCCGACGCCGGCTGGACCACGTTCACCGGAAACGTCGCAATCCGCTACATGGGCTTCGAGCTGCGCGCCGACCGCATCCGCTACAACACCCAGACGGGCGACGCGGAGGCGTCCGGCGGCGTGTCGCTCGTCGGCGAGGACGGGACGCTCTGGAAGGGCGACTCGCTCTCGGTGAACCTGCGCGAAAAGGCCGGCGCCGCAAAGTCCATCGACCTCTACACGCGCCCGTTCAGGGTGCTTGCGGCCGATGGCAGCTTCCAGGCCGCCGGAGCCCCGGGCCAGACCTACGAGACCGAAAACTCCACGCTGACCACCTGCACCAACGATCCGGGCCGTTTCCACTGGTGCGTCACCGCACGCAGGGCGCGCTTCCGCCCGGGGGACGACGTGACCGCCTGGGGCGTCGTGCCGCGGCTCTTCGGCGTCCCGTTCTTCTACGTCCCGTGGTACTGGAAGGACCTGGAGCGCCACTACGGCTTCCGCATCCAGCCCGGCTACAAGCACTCCTGGGGCGCGTTCCTGCTCTCCGCCTACAAGTTCCCCATCCTGAGAGACAAGAAGAACAAGGAGTTCATCGACTCCTACACGTCCGCCGACATCCGCGCCGACCGCGGCTGGGCCTACGGCGAAAAGGTCCAGTGGGAATTCGGAGAGGACGAGTCCAAGGGCTACATCTCCGGCTACTACATGCCCAAGGACGACGATCCGCCGCCCGAGGTCGATCCCGACGACGACGAACGCTATCGCATACGGCTCCAGCATTCCTGGAACGCCACCGACCGCGACCAGGTCCTCGTCCACGGCCTCTACGTCTCCGACACGCGCTTCCAGAAGGACTTCTTCCGCGACGAATGGAAGGAGATGACCGAGCCGGACAACTACGCGACGCTGACGCACTACGGCGACGCATTCACGGCGGGCCTGACGGCCCGCGCCCGTCTCAACGACTTCTACGCCCAGGTGGAGAGACTGCCAGAACTCTGGTTCTCGCTCAATTCCGTCGAACTCGGCGAAACCGGCGTCTACCTGGAGAACGACGACTCGCTCGCGTTCCTACGCCGCCTCTTCCCCGAAGGCTCCTCCCGCAAGGACTACGACGCCTTCCGCGGCGACGCCGAGTTCCGCCTCTCCCGCCCCCGCAAGTACATGGGCTTCCTTTCGGTCGTGCCCCGCGCCGGCTACCGCGGCACCTACTACGACAAGACCTACGACTCGTACACGACGCACGACCTGGTCTCGTACGCCACGACCAACGAGTGGGGCGAGGTCTCCTGGAATTCCGAGGAGCGCGCGACCACGGTGCAGAAGGAGGGCGGCTCCGGGTTCCGCTCGCTCTTCGAGATCGGCGCCGAGGTCTCCACTCGCGGCTACGGCTACTGGACGGCCGAGGACGGCACCGCCTGGCGCCACGTCGTCGAACCGTATTTGGACTGGACGTACCGCTTCAAGCCCAATCTCCGCCCCGACGACCTGCTTCAGTTCGACTCCGTCGACAGCCTCGACAAGGCAAACGTGGCGACCATCGGCTACCGCCAGCGCTGGCAGACGCGCCGCGAGGATGGCTCCCCGCGAGAGTTCGCCTACCTCGACCTGTGGACAGACATCAATCTCGACGCCGATGAAGACGAAGAGGAAATCGCGGACTTCGGATGGGACGCGCGGCAATATCCCTCCGACTGGATGCGCATCCAGACCAGAGGCCTCTACGACAACAACGAGGGCGAAATGGACCGGGCCGACGTCGTCCTGACTTCGTGGCACGACATTTTCCGCAGCGACATCGAGTGGCTCTGGCGCAACGACCGCAACAACCTGTTCACCGGTTCCGTCACCTGGTACCCCAACGAGCGCTGGGCGTTCAACCTGTTCGGTCGGTACGAGTTCGAGACCAGCCAGGTCGAAGAAGTTGGCGGCTGGATACAGCACTCCTGGGACTGCATCGCGCTCCGTCTCGTGGCATCGGTCGAACCGGGCTACGACAGGGAGGACGGCACCAAGGAGGAGAACGACTGGCGCATCACGCTCACCGGCTGGCTCACCGACTTCGTGCCCAACCACATTCTGGAAGAGGACAATCGGTGAAAACCGCCACCGGCGAGGAGGACTCCGGTCCGCCGTCAAACGGGGCGACGGACTCCAGTCCGCCGTCAAGCGGAGCGGTCCCCTCCAGTCCGCCGGAAAGCGGGGCGACGGACTCCAGTCCGCCGTCAAGCGGGGCGGCGGACTCCAGTCCGCCGTCAAACGGGGCGGCGGACTCCAGTCCGCCGTCAAACGGGGCGGCGGACTCCAGTCCGCCGTCAAGCGGGGCGACGGACTCCACGCCGAAAAATCCCAACGATCTGGGCGACGACGGCAAACCGCGCTTCCCGCGCTTCAGGGTGCTGGACGTCATGCTCACGGCCTGCCGGCGCGACGAGGCGGCGTCCTCGGTCGTGTTCGCCGCGCAGGACCATTCCGCGCGGCGCTACGCGTGTGTTTTCGCGGTGGATTCGCTTCTCAAATGCCGCGACAATCCGGAGCTCGCTGTCGCGGCGAACGAGTCGGACTGGACGTTCTGCGACGGCATGCCCCTCGTGCTGCTGGGCAGACACGTCGCGAAGCTCCCCGTTTCCCGATGCTACGGTCCTGACTTGATGCTCGACGTCTGCGACCGCGGCCGCGCCGTCGGCCTGCGCCACTTTTTCTACGGCGGCGCGGACGAAGAGACCGTGACCCTGCTTTCCCGCAATTTGCGAGAAAGGTTCCCCGGTCTGAAAATCGTCGGCTCGATCGTGCCGCCTTTCCGAAACCTCACGGAGGACGAAGAGCGCGATGTCGTGAGGAAGATCAACGAGGCGGCGCCTGACATCGTCTGGATCGGCATCGGTACCCCGAAACAGGATTTCTGGGCCCGAAGGATGCGGCCGAAACTGAACGCGCCAGTGCTGATGGCAGTCGGCGCCGCGTTCAATTTCCACGCCGGGAAGGTGCCGCAGGCGCCGCACTGGATGCAGCGCGCCTGCCTGGAATGGCTCTACCGCCTCTGCGCCGAACCGCGCCGCCTCTGGCGCCGCTACATCATCGGCAATCCCCGCTTCGTGCTGCTGATACTGCGGCAGTGGCTCACGGGCACTCCGGGCGGCAGGCTCTGCGAAAGAGCCGACGCATAGCCCGCGCAAAATCAGCCCGCGGCCCGCGCGCCGCGCGGGCCGGAAAAGGGGCGGCGGACTCCAGTCCGCCGTCGAACTCACATCAGCATCGGTCTGGAAACCGCCGCCCCAATGGCCTCGTCCGGTAGGGGCCGCGCGCCGCGCGGGCCGCTTTGTTTCCAATCATTCCGACCGTGGTTTCAATTTATCACGCGGAGTTCGCGGAGTTAGCAGAGTTCACGGAGTTTTGTTTTGGGAGGGGCCGCGCGCGGGACGGGAAAGGGGCGGCACCCTCCAGTCCGCCGTAAAATTAACATCAGCGGCGGTCTGGAGACCGCCGCCCCTTTGGTCGCCGCTGCGTCCGATGCGGTCCGCGCTCCGGCATTCTGCGAGCAGGACGCACGCGCTCCGGCATTTTGCGAGCGGGACGTCCGCGCTCTCGAATCCGCCCGGCGTTGGCTACCGTTTCAGCGCGGCGGCTGCGGCGGCGCGGAGCGCGGCGCAGGTTTCGGCCGAGCCGACGGATTCCGGCGCATAGGGAATCGCGGCCGCGTCGCGGTTGAAGAGGAATGCCGTCCAGACTATGGCCTGCAGGTACTGCCCCTGACCGTTAAAGTGGATCATGTCGCCCGCAAGCGAGAATTTTCCGGTGGCGTTCCCGTTTTCGTCCTTCTGCGGTTCCCAGTGCAGGTTGTTTCCAACGGGTTCGCCGCGCAGGTCGATTGGGTGGCCCGGTTCAAGCACGGACGGATTGAACCCGCGGCCCTCGGCGGCAAGCGCCGCACGGCGGTTTTGCACGGCCTGTCCGGTCGGAATGATACGGAAACGTGGTTCTCCGAAATGCCCGGCGAGCTCATTGTATGCAGCTGCCAGGCGGGAGAACATTTCCGATTGGTCGATGCCCCATGCTGGGGAGTCGCCGCCAATGCGACCGTCGGCGGCATTGTACGCCCATGTCTGCTGCACGACGATTTCCGCGCCCGGCGCCAACTTCCGTATCGCGGCCACCACTTGGTCCGCCGCGGGGAAATACGTTTCTGGACGCCAGCTTCCCGGAGAGGCCTGCTGGATCGTCACGACATCCCACGCCTGGGTCGAGAGCATCTGCCGCACGCCGCCGTTGAAAGCGGGGCACTTGCGCCCGCCGCCCGGAGCGAACCAGTCCACGACGTATGGCGCAAACGTCGGATCCTCCTCTTCCTTGCGAAGGTTGTCGGCATGGCGCAAAAGAGAGCACCCGCCAATGTAGAGATTGCAGAATTCGAGCCTTTCGCCGGCGGCTGCCGCAGCGGCCGGGAGGTGCGGGCAGAGGCTTTTGGAAAAACTGTTGCCGATTGCCAGCACGCGGAGAGGGCGACCCGCACGGAGTCCGTCCGACGGGGCGGAACCAGTATTCGCGGAACCGTCGTTTGCCAAAGAGTTCATTGAGAGGAAGGGAAGCGTGAAAGCGGCGAAAGCCAGCACAGGAAGTTTTGCCATCATCGCGGCATGAATGGAGTACATGGGTGAATTTGCAAATTTCCCGCTCGTCCCGTTCGTCCCGTCAGATCCGCCGGTCCCGCGCGTCCAGTCAGACCCGCCGGTCCCGCGCGTCCCGCACGTCCAGTGCGTCCCGCGCGGCTGTCGCTGGTTGGCGCTAGCCGGCGCGGCCGCGGATGCGACCGTGCTTGAGGAAGCCGTCGTAGGAGCGCATCACGAGATACGACTCGATCTGGCGCATCGTGTCGAGCGCCACGCCCACGATGATCAGCAGCGACGTACCGCCGAAGAACGACGCGATTCCGTACGGGATGCGGCCCTCTTTCATCAGCAGCGACGGCAGAATCGCGATGAGGACAAGCCCGACGGCGCCGATGAGCGTCACGCGGGTCATCGTCATGTCAAGGAATTCGGCGGTCGGCATCCCGGGGCGAATTCCGGGAATGTAGCCGTTGGAGCTCTTGAGATCGTCCGCAATGCGCACCGCGTTGAACTGCGTGGCGACCCAGAAGAACGAGAAGAAGAGGATCAGCAGCGCGTAGCAGATCAGATACGGCGCGGTCGGGTCCTGGTAGCCGTTGCGGAGGCTCTGCCCGAAGTCCTGGAGCCAGCGCAGATACGTGAAGCGGTCGCCGTCGACATGCGCGAAAATCCAACCAACCACGGCCAGGATCGGGCCTGCGAAGATGATCGGCATGACGCCGCCGAAGTTCACGCGCAGCGGCAGATACGTGCTCTGCCCGCCGGAAACGCGCCCGGCCACCGCGCCGCGCGCCGTGTGGAGCGGAACCTTGCGGACGCCGTCGGTGAGCAGGATCGTGCCGGCGAAGACGACGAACGCGAGCAGCAACAGGAACGCCAGAGTGAACACGTTGAACTCGGCCGGCTGGCCGCCGACGCTCGTGAACTTGAGCGCGGTCTCCCAAATCGCGTGCGGCAGGCGGGCGCAGATGTTGACCATGATGATGATGCTCATGCCGTTGCCGACGCCGCGCTCGGTGATCTGCTCGCCGAGCCACATGACAAGCATCGTGGCGCTCGTCATCGCCAGCACCGTCAGCACCTCGAAGCCGAACCCGCGGAACGGCACGACCGGGGCGCCGCCCACGTTCATCGACTCAAGCCAGCGCGCGATCGCGAACGACTGGCCGGCGCAGAGGACGAGCGTGAGGTAGCGCGTCGTCTGCGTGAGCTTCTGGCGGCCGGGCTCGCCCTCGCGCGACATCTTCTCGAGCGAGGGCACGATCGCCGTCATGAGCTGGATGATGATGCTGGCGTTGATGTACGGCCAGATCGAGAGCGTGCCCACGGCGCAGCGCGAAAGCGCACCGCCGGTGAAGAGGTCGAACATGCCAACCAGCCCGCCGGCCGCCGCCGCATTCTGGTTGATCATCGCCGTCATTGCCGCGCCGTTCACGCCGGGCGTCGGAACAATTGCTATGAGACGGCACAGCGCAATTAGCGCCATCGTGAAAAACAGCCGGACGCGAAGTTCCTTGATCTTCCAGACGTTGGAGAAAGCGGACATGGTGCGTAATGGAAATTTATTGCCAGTTCTGAAAACGGGACGGCCCGCGCCGGCGGCGCGAAATGCAGCCCAATGTAAATGCGCCGCGCATCCTACCGCAAAACGCGAAAAAAAGGAAGGGGGTTGAAACCACGGCCGCGTTGGGGTATCATTCGCCGCGTTCCCGATCGCCGCCAGAGTGGCGTAATGGCAGCCGCAGCGGACTCAAAATCCGCCGTCCCTTAAAGACGTGTGGGTTCGAGTCCCACCTCTGGCACCAGTTTTCCAGGCGTCGGCAGACACGCGCGGCCGTGAACGAACGCTTCCGTCAATGAACGCGCCCGCCCAATTGAATGCAGGATTCCCGCCGCCGACGGCCGGCCGTCGGCGGCCGTCGGACGATTCGGGCGGCGACTCGTTCCTCGGCGCCGGGAAAATCGCCTGTGCCGGAAAGCCGCGCGGGCTCTCGGGAAGCGCCCTGGTGATGGTGCTGCTGGTGGTGGCGGTCCTTTCGTCGCTACTGGGTTCGCTGGCGTTCGAGGCGCGGCTCGAAGGGCGCTTCGCGCTGCAGTTGCGCCGCCGCGAAAAGGCCGCCGCAGCCGCAGTCTCCGGCATCGAAGTGGCGCGAATGCTCATGGCGCGCGCTTCCGGCTCCGCTTCCGCGTCATCGAATCTGGACGAGGACGAGGACCGCTGGCACGAGGCCGTCAAGCGACTCTCCGGCGGACAGGCCATCATCGGACTTGTAGAGCCGGTCGGCGACGGCTTCGCGATCGTCGACATAGAGCCCGAACCCGGGCGCCTCAACGTCAACCTCCTCTCCCGCGCCGACTGGGAGACCATCCTCGCCAACGCCGGCGTCCCGGAAGACTACTTCGACGACATCGTAGACCCCATTCTCGACTGGCTCGACGAGGACGACCTCTCCAACCCCAAGGGCGCCGAAACCACGGACTACTATTCGCTGCTGGATCCGCCATACGAGGCGCGCAACGGCCCGCTGGACACGGTACGCGAGCTTTTGCTCGTAAAGGGATTTCCGGAAGCGCTCCTGGCTGGCGGAGCGTTCGACCCGGCCGTCCTTCGCGGCGACACTTCCGTGAAAAGCTCGTCCCTGCGGTTCGACAGGTTCTCCCACACGAACGATCTCGTCATCGCCGGCATCGAAAACATGCTCACCACGTACGGCGACGGCAAGATCAACGTGCAGAGCGCCCCGTACGACGTGCTGCGGACGCTGCCGGACGTGGATGACATCCTGGCGCGCGCCATCCTCGAAGAGCGGGAGGCGCTGGACGACGAGGGGGAGCCGGATCCGTTTAGGAGCGTGGACGACCTTTTTTCGCGCGTGGACGGACTGTCATCGGAGGTGGCGGGCCGCGTGACCGTCAATTCCTCGATCTACAGAATCACGGCGACCGGGCGCTCCGGCGACGTGGAGCGCCAGATTTCCTGCATTGCGTACGCGGACGGCGAGGCCCTGCGAATCCTGCGGTGGCGCGAGGATCCATGACCCCCAGCCGGCGGCTGGGCAATCTGACAATTGGACAATTGACAAATTGACAAATTGACAAATTGACAATTGGACAAATCTCAAATCTTCATTGTTCATCAATCGGCAATATCTCCCAGACCATGGCGACATTTTCAATGACCGGGTTCGGCCGCGGGGCGGCCGTCGCCGGAGGATACCGCGCGGAGGCGGAGCTCTCCTCCGTGAACCGCAAGCAATTCGACTGCTCCCTCTCGCTTCCGGCGGGGCTTGGCGCGCTGGAGGACGACTGCCGCGCGGCGGTGCGCGCCCGCATCTCGCGCGGGCACGTGCAGCTCGCGTTTCGGCTCGAAACCGAAGGCGAATGCGCCCCCGCCGCCGCGCAGGCCCAGCCGCACGAAACCGGGGCGAGCCCCCTGCCCGAGCGCTCGGCGCACGCGATCCGCGAACGCGTGGCGCAATTGCGCGCGCTGGCCGACGTGGCGGGAGTCCCGTTCGAACTGAGACTCCGCGACTTGCTGAGAATGCCGGACATGCTGGCCGCCGCCGCGCCGTCCCCTGACCCGGAAGCCGCCCGCCCAGCAATCATGGCCGCGCTCGCCGACGCGCTCGATTCGCACGCCGCAATGCGCGTTCGCGAGGGCGCCGCGCTGCGCGAAGACCTGGAGCGCCGCGTCGAAGCGCTGGAGGCGGTGCGCCGCCGCATCGCGGAACGCGCCCCACTCGTGCCGGTCGCAGCCCGCGACGCCCTGCGCCGCCGCATCGCGGAGCTGGGCTCGACCCTCCAGCCTGACGACCCCGCGCTCGCGCGTGAAGTCGCCATCATAGCGGACCGCTGCGACATATCGGAGGAACTGACGCGCCTCAAGGCGCATTTCGACCACGTCCGCGCGCTTTTCGACTCGCCCGAACCCTGCGGCCGCAAGCTGGATTTCCTCGCGCAGGAAATGAACCGCGAATGCAACACCATCGGCTCCAAGGCCGCCGACGCGACGATCGCGGCGGCGGTCGTGGAGGCGAAGGCGCTCGTCGAGACGTTCCGGGAGCAGGTCCAGAACCTGGAATAGCCGCCCCTCGTCCCGCGCCCAGCGCCGCTATCTGGCGGCGAGCGCCGAGACGAGCTTGTTGAAGCGCGCGGGATTGTCCAGCGGCGTCCCCTCGGCCAGTTGCGCCTGCCCGTAGAGGAGGTCGGCAAGATCACCGAAATCGTCCTTGCGAGAGTCGTCGCCGGCAAGCGCCAGCGCCTTTTCGATCACCGGTGCCTTCGGGTTGAGTTCGAGAATGCGCGGCGATTCGGGAACGGGCTGGTTGAACGCCTTCAGGACGCGCTGCATGTGGGCAGAAACGCCGTATTCGTCCGCCACGAAGCAGCACGCGCTGTCGACGAGCCGCTTGGAGAGTCGCACCTGCCGGACTGACTTGCCGAAGCGCGCGGCCAGCGCGTCGATCAGCGGCTTGAAGCGCTTCTCCTCCGCGTCGCCGTCGTCCTTCTTGCCGTCGTCCTTTCCGTCCTTGCCATCCTTGTCGCCGCCGTCGGAATCCAGGTCAAGTTCGCCGCGATCGACGGCGCGCAGCTTTTTGCCGTCGTATTCCGTGACGCGCTCGGCGAAGAACTCGTCCACCGGATCGACGAAGAAAAGCACCTCGCGGCCGCGGCTCGCGAATGCCTCAAGCACAGGCGAGTTTTTGGCCGCCTCGTACGAATCGGCCGCCAGCCAGTAGATTTCCTTCTGGTCGGACGGCATCCGTGAAACGTACTCCTTGAGCGTGACGGGCTTGTCCTCGCTTTCGGAGAAAGTGGACGGGAAGGTGCACAGGTCGCGCAGACGGTCGGAATTCTCCCAGTCCGAATGGACGCCCTCCTTCATGAGCCGCCCGTACTGCCTGCCGAACGCCGCGAAGTCGGCGGGGCGGTTCTTCTGCATGTCCTCCAGCTCGGAGAGAATCTTCCCTACAAGCACCTTGCGGATGCGGCGCACCACGGCGTTGTCCTGGAGCATTTCGCGGGAGACGTTGAGCGGCAGGTCGGCGCTTTCCACGACGCCGCGCACGAACGAAAGATAGCGCGGAAGCAGCTCCTTCACGTCATCGCCGATGAATACGTTGCGGACGTACAGCTGCAGCCCCTGCTTTGCGTTCGGCCAGAACAGGTCGTACGGCGCCACGCGCGGCACAAACACTAGGGCCTGGAACTCGGTGGCCCCCTCCGCGGAAACGCGAATGGTGGCGAGCGGCTCCTCGCTGTCGTGCGCCAGGTGCTTGTAGAACGAGTCCGTCTCCTCCTTCGTGGCCTCGTCCTTGGACTTCTTCCATACGGCCTTCATGGAATTGACCTGGCGCGGCTCGCGTGGCTCCGGCGGCAGCTCCTTGCCGTCCTTGTCCTTCTTCGGCTCGGGCTTTTCGCTCGGATCGGGGCAGAGCATCACCGGGTAGGCCAGGTAGTCCGAATATGTGCGCACGAGGTCTTCGAGCCGCCAGCCGTCGAGGTACTCCTTGGCGTCGTCGCGCAGGTGAAGCGTGACCGTGGTGCCGTCTGCCGCCTCGGGATCGCCATCGACGATTTCGTATTCTCCCTTGCCGTCGCTCGTCCACAGCACCGGCTTTTCGCCGCGCCTGCGCGTGAGGACGTCCACCCTGTCGGCGACCATGAAGGCCGCGTAGAAGCCAACGCCGAACTGCCCGATCAGCTCGGGGGCGCCGGCCTTGTCCTTCATCGCCTGCAGAAAGCGCTTCGTACCGGACGAGGCAACGGACCCAAGGTTCTTTTCGGCCTCCTCTGCGGTCATGCCGACGCCATTGTCGGATATGGCGAGCGTGCCCTTTTCCCTGTTCGGGACAATGAACACGCGGTACGGCGTCTCGGATTGGGCGGACTTGTCGGTCAGAGCCTCGAAGCGGGCGCGGTCCATCGCGTCGGAAGCATTGGAAAGCAGCTCCCGCAGAAACACCTCCTTTTTGGAGTAAAGCGAGTTGATGACAAGATCGAGCAGTCGTCCGACTTCGGTCTGGAATTCTTTTTTCATTGCTGATGTTTTCTCCTGCAAACGGGGCGGATTCTACCCCCGGCCCCAAAATCTGGCAAATCGTGTATGATTGGCCGCCATGAACGACACATCGGAAAAATCCGCGCCGTCGCCCGCCGCCGCGCAAACGCTCGATCTGGGCTTCGCGCAGCTGGATCTGGACCGCCAGCGCCGCCAGGGCGCCCCGGAAACGATCTACGGCGCGTCCAAGTCCGCCGAACAGATAGCGAAAATCGCCGCCGCGCTGCGCGACAACGGCCAGATTCCAGTACTTGCGACGAAGCTCGCCCCCGAAAAGGCGAGCGCGGTGGCGGCCGCGCTTGGACCGGAGTTCCAGTATTTCCCGGAGGCCCGCATCGGGCGGCTTGGCCCAGCGCGCGAGCGCGACGGTCTGGGCTCCATCGCGGTCGTGTGCGCCGGCACAAGCGACATCCCGATCGCGGAAGAGGCCGCAGTCACCGCCGAATCGCTCGGCAACGAGGTGATTCGCGTCCGCGACTGCGGCGTCGCCGGCCTGCATCGGCTGCTTTCGCGCCTGGACACTCTGCGCTCGGCGCGCGTCGTGGTGGCCGTGGCCGGCATGGAGGGCGCGCTTGCAAGCGTGATCGGCGGCCTCGTCGCAGCGCCCGTGGTCGCGGTGCCGACAAGCGTCGGGTACGGAGCGTCTTTCGGAGGCGTCGCGGCGCTGCTTTCCATGCTCAACGGCTGCGCCCCCGGAGTCTCGGTGGTGAACATCGACAATGGATTCGGCGCGGGATACCTCGCCTCGCGCATCAACCACATGCGCTAGCGCCCCCACCGACGCGCCGACGTTTCAACGAACAAACTGCGACGAACGACCGTGAAAACGCTCTACCTCCAACTTGAATCCGGCGCGGCCGGCGACATGCTCGCCGCGGCTCTTCTGGAACTGGTCCCGGATCGCGACGCCGCGCTGCGGCGTCTCGACGCGCTGGGCCTGCCGGGAATCGCCTTCAAGGCGAAGACCGCCGAGCGCGGCGGCATCGCCGGCACGCTCCTGGACGTTCTGGTCAACGGCGAAACCGAGGAACCCAGCCCCGCGCCGACACACGACCACCACGATCACGCACCGTGTTGCGCGCCGCCGCATCCATGCGGCGGGGACCACCACCACCACCTCGACCACGAACCGTGTTCCGCGCCGCCGCATCAATGCGGCGGGGACCACCACCACCATCATCACCACCACACCTCGCTGGCGGAAGTGAAGGCGCGGATCGCGGCGCTGCCGGTCCCGGAAAACGTGCGGTCATCCGCCGCCGCAGTGTACGACCTGCTCGCCGAAGCCGAATCGCGGGCGCACGGCCGGCCTGTCGATCAAATACACTTCCACGAAGTCGGCTCTCTGGACGCGCTGGCCGACGTCACCGCGGTGTCGCTCCTGCTTGACGAACTGCGGCCCGACCGCATCCTGGCCTCGCCGCCGAACGCAGGCGGCGGCACGGTGCAATGCGCCCACGGAGTGCTGCCGGTTCCGGCCCCGGCCACCGCAAACCTGCTCCTGGGAATGCCCTGGCGCGGCGACGCGCCGGAAGCCGGCGAACTGCTCACCCCCACGGGCGCCGCGCTGCTGAAGCACTTCGTTTCCGGGTTCGGCCCATTCCCGACAATGACGGTGGAGCGCATCGGCATCGGGCTTGGCCACCGCGACGCGCCCGGCCGCGCGAATCTCGTGCGCGCTTTCCTCGGCTCGTCCGAATCGCCCCGCCCGCCCGCCCGCGGCAACGCCCCGGCCGGACCCAACGGCCACGTCGCGCAGCTTTGCGCAAACATCGACGACATGACCGGAGAAGAGCTGGCCTTCGCGTGCGAGCGGATTCGCGACGCCGGCGCACTCGATGTCTCGGTCGTCCCGGCGCTCATGAAAAAGGGCCGCCCCGGACAGCTGCTCATGGCGCTCGCCCGCCCTGAAGCGGCCGACGCCGTCGCCGCCGCCATCCTCCGGGAAACCTCGACCATCGGGGTGCGGCGCACCGACTGCGCGCGATACGAGCTGGAGCGCTCGTTCTCCACCCGACCGCTCGAATGCGGCGGCGTTCCGGTGCGAATGAAGACAAGTTCCGGATTCGGCGCGAAGAAAACCAAGCCCGAATTCGACGACCTGGCGCGCGCCGCAACCGCGCTGAACGTGCCGGTCGCCGCACTGCGCACCGCGCCGCAACCGCCCGCGCCGGAGCTTCCGGCGAAGCCGTAGCGATGAAAAGCGCGCCTTTTCTGGCTTCTGGGCTGGCCCCAGTCCTGAAATGCCTCGAAACCGAGACCTCCCGCGAACGCATGCGCGGGCTGCTCGGGCGCAAGAAGCTGCCGCGCGGCGTCGCCATGTCCTTCGAGCCATGCAGGCTGCTGCACACGATCGGGATGCGCTTCCCCATCGACATAGCGTTCCTCGACCGCGACGGGCGGGTCGTGCGCACGTTCGAGAACGTCAAGCCGGGCAGAGCGTGGATCTGGGGCGGACTGCGCGCCCGCCGCGCGATCGAGGCGCAGACGGGATGGCTGCTGCGTCAGGCGGAGGCGCCCACCGCGAGAATCCGCGAAAACACCGCCAGCGACACGCCGTAGTAGATCAGGAGCGCCGAAATGTCGTCCATGACCGAAATGAACGGCCCGGACGCGACGGCGGTGTCGATTTTCAGCCTGTCCAGCACGATCGGCACCACGGCCCCGAACCCGGCCGCGAACGTCATGGCGCAGAAGAGCGCGATTCCCGCCGTGCCGGCGACAGCCATGCGGGCGCATGTCACGGCGATGCCGGCGTGTTCGGAAAGCGACTGCACTCCGGCGCGCCCGGCCGGGGTCATGGCCAGTATCGCCATGGCGCCCAGGAAGATGCCGGTGCCGCAGATCAGTCCCATCAGCGCCCCGGTGCGCAACTCGTGGCGGAAAAGCCGCCCAAGCGAATGCCGCCGCCCCGTGCCCGACGCAATCTCGCGAATCATGAGCACGGAACTCTGCAGCCCCGTGTTCCCGCCCATGCCCATAACGTTCGGGATGAAGGACGCAATGACGATCACGAAGCTGAACGCCGCGCTGAACGAACTCATTATCGAGGCCGTCACCATGCCGCCGAGAAGCGTTATGAAAAGCCACGGCAGGCGGTACAGGCAGGAGCGCCAGGCCGAGACGTTGCCGAGTTCCTCGTCGCTCGTGCCGGCCAGGTTGAGGATGTCCTCTTCGGCCTCCTCCTTAATAATGTCCGTCGCGTCGTCGTGCGTAATGCGCCCGAGCAGGCACCCGTCGGCGTCCACGACCGGAACCACGGCCAGGTCGTACTTGGCCATGAGTTCGGCGACTTCCTGCTGGTCGGCGTCGGACCGGACGCAGTGCGTCTCCTCGTTGAGGATTCCGGAAAGCGACAGATCCGGCTCGTCCTTGTGGCGCAGCAGCTCCTGGATGGAAACCGTGCCGAGCAGCTTGCGCGCGGAATCCACGACGAAGACCTGGTAGACGTGCTCGTCGTCCTCGTCGCCCTTCGCGATCGCGTCGAGCGCGTCGCGGACCGTGGCGTCCGGCGCGACCTCCACCAGGTCGGTCGTCATGATACCGCCGGCGGAGTCCTCCGGATATGTCATCAGGCGGGAGACGTCGGCCGCGTTTTCGTCGTCGAGCCCCTCGATGATGCGGGAGGAAACCTCCTTGTCATCGAGTTCGCCCAGGACGTCGGCCGCGTCGTCGGGCGCCATCTCGTTGACGATGTCGGCGGCGGCGGCGGCGGGGATCGCGGCGGCGAGGGCGGCGGCCTGGTCGGTCGGCAGTTCGGAGAGGACATCCGGCTTGAGGTCTTCCGGCACGGCCTTGAAGAGGCCCGGAATTTCCTCCTCCGGAAAGCGCGAGATCATTTCCGCGATATCGGCGGCCGGCAAATCGGCCATTTCGGCGGAAATCTGCCCCCAAAGGCCCTTTTCGGCCAGTTCTTCGAGACGGGCCTTGCGATCGTCAGTCGTGGGCAGCTGCGTTTCAGTGGCTTCGGAAGACATTGGAAAAACGCCTAGTCTATGAAAATCCTGACAAGGGGATGGGTCCCGCGGCTGACGGAAAGCCAGGGTTCGATCTCGCTCCAGCGCTTTTCCCCGGGCGCAAAGACGAGCAGGACCGCATTGTTGGGCGGGGAATGGCGCGCAAGCGCGTCGGGGAGGCTCGCGGGGGAGTCCAGCGAAAACTCCTCGACGGAAAGCGCGGGCTTCAGGCTCTCGCCCTCCCATTTTTCGGAAATGGCAACCAGCGAGACCGCTCCGTCCGGCGCGAAACGCAGTTCGCACGGCTGCGTGTAGCGATTGGCGCGGTCGCGCCATTCGTCGTCCGGCAAAAAGGCCTTGTAGTACGGAAAGCCCTCCGGTGGCGCGTCGACGCGAATGCCGGCGCCCGCGCTCTCCGCGGCAAGGAGCAGCGCCGCCGCCCGCCGCACTGCGGCCACGGTCGCGTCGCCATCCCAGGAAAACGACACAAACGGATCGAGCTTGTCCTCCACGACCATCCGGCGGAGCGCCTCCAGCGCATCCCGCGGCGCCACCGCGGCACCGTCCAGCGCCAGCCCGCCGTCGGCGCGCAGCCGCAACGCCACGTCGCGCACCCTATGCGGCGGAAGAGGCGCGGGACGCGGCTCCGGGCGGAAGCGGACCGTAGCTGGCAGGAGCGGGCGGCCGGGCACCAGCTTCGACGCCACCACGCTCTCGTACACGTCGGACTGCGGCGCCAGGCGCGGCACGTCGAAAAGCGTCACCGGCTCGTTGTACGACGGCACGATCGACCCCGGTCCGGCGCTATCCACCAGATTGGTGCCGCCGGGACCGGGCAGCCCGCCCACATGGACGAAGCCCTCGACCGGAAAAGGAGCACCGTCATGGCGCGCATCAACCATGAATTCCTCAAGCGCACGCTCCGCGCCGCCATCGACCGAAACGGAAACCGACACGCGCTCTCCGCGCGGCCAGAAGCGGAACACTGGCGCCGAAACCGGGCGGCCGGGCGCCATGCCGGCGAACGCAAGCGCCCTCTCGATGTCGTCCGCGCTCGCCACGGTCTGGAAAATGGCTTCGTATTCGTGACCGGACTGGAACGTAATCAGCGCGAATTCCGCGATGTTGCCCGGCCTGAGCGATGTTGTGAACGCCGAAAGCGTGACCTCGCCGGCGTCGCGGTCGGCACGAACCCCCTTTGCGGCGAAACGCCGCCCCGGCGCCTCCGCGACCCATTCGAGCGCCTTCGTCAGCGCGGCCTCTTCGGCGGCGTCGATTTCCCCGCGCCGCCGTTCGATCATCGCATCCCAATCCTCTTCCTCGGCGGCAGGCGCGGCGGGCGCGGGAGCGGGCGAAGAAGAAGCGGCGGAAGCGGGCGCCGGCTCGGATGCCGGCTCGGCGAATGCGCCTGGAGACGCCATCAGCGCCGCAAACGCCAGTCCGCGCGCAAGCGACGACGCCGTCATGGTGCCACCTCCGCAGCCTGCGGCGCCGCGTCTGTCGCAGGCTTGCCCCCACCGCAATGGCACGGGCACACACCGCCGTCCTTTGCCGGGTCCCTGCCATTCCAGCAGTAGGTGCAGACATTTTTCGAGCCAATCGCGTCCAGCAGATCCGGAAGGCGCTGGAAGGCAAGCGACGTCAGCCCGAGTCTCTCGCGTATGCGATCGACCATGGTCCTGTACGGAACGCCGTCGGGATCGACGTAGCGCGACACGTCGGCGCCTTCGCCGTCCAAGTCGCGGATTATCCTGCGCGTAATCAGGTCCATCTCGCTCTTGGACCGCGAGAAGTTCACGAAAGGACACCCGTAGAGCAGCGGCGGACACGCTATGCGAACGTGCACTTCGCGCGCCCCGGCGGAAAAAACGCGCCTGACCTGGTCGCGCAGCTGTGTGCCGCGCACGATCGAATCGTCGCACAGCAGCAGCCTCTTGCCCGCGATCAGCTCCGGTATGGGAATGAGCTTCATCTGGGCCACATGCTGGCGCTCCGCCTGCGTGGTGGGCATGAACGAACGCGGCCAGGTGGGCGTATACTTCACGTACGGCCGCGAATACTTGTAGCCCGACTTGTCCGCGTAGCCCAGCGCATGCCCGATTCCGGAATCCGGTATCCCGCCGACGTTGTCCACTTCCACAGGCTCTGTTTCGGAAAGCGCCGCGCCGTTTTTGTAGCGCACCCGCTCCACGTTGCGCCCGCCGTAGGAAGACGCCGGATAGCCGTAGTACACGTAGAGAAACGAGCAGAGGCGCTCCACGGGCAGAGGCGGAAGCACGTCCTCGACGCCGCCAAGCGAGATCTTCACGACTTCGCCGGGACCGAGTTCGCGGCATGGCTCGTAGCCCAGGTTCGGGAACGCCGTAGTCTCGAACGTCGCGGCCCAGCCCTCGTCCTTGCGGCCTATCACTATCGGGGTGCGCCCCCACCTGTCGCGCGCCGCGTATAGGACGTTGTCCGGCGCGAGCAGCAGTATCGAAATGGAGCCTTTCACCACGTTCTGCACGTGGCGTATGCCCTCCGCTATCGTGCCCTGCGTGTTGATGAGCGCCGCAATCACCTCCGTCTGCATGATCTCGCCGGACTGCAAGGAAGAAAAGTGCGCGGCATGCTTTTCCACCAGACCGCGCACAAGGGCGTCCGCGTTCGCCACCAGCCCGACCGTCACGATGGAGTAGCGCCCCAGATGCGACAGAAACACGTGCGGCTGGTCGTCGGTGTCGCTGATCACGCCGATTCCGGAATGCGGATCAAGCTTCGAAAACGCCTCGAAGTCCGCCCCGAAACGCGTCCTGAAAGGCGCGTTGGAGATGTCGTGTATGCGACGATGGAACACCCCCCCGGCCCAAATTGCCATTCCGCCGCGATGCGTCCCGAGATGTGAATGGTAATCGGTGCCGTAGAAAATGTCGGCCGCGCAGTTGGCGCGGGAAACCGCTCCGAAGAATCCGCCCATGGAAAGGTTGAAAAGTTGAAAAGTTGAAAGTCGAAAACCGCCTACAGTTCCCTGTAGACGTCCTCAAGCGAAAGACCGGAGGCCAGCATCATGGTCTGCGCGTGGTACAGCAGCTGCGACAGCTCCTCGGCGGTGCGCTTTTTCCCCTCGTGCTCGGCGGCCATCCAGGACTCCGCCGCCTCTTCGACCAGCTTTTTGCCGATGAAATGGACTCCCTTTTCGAGTTCCTTTACCGTGCCGGACTCCGGATCGTGCGCCGCGGCCTTGGCGGAAAGCTCTGCGAACAACTGCTCGAACGACTTCATGGCTGTGAAGGCTCCTTTTCTTCTGGCTGGTCTTGCGCGCGGGCGCGCGAGAGGGACCCGCGTTCCGGCGCATCGGGGCGGATTCTACCCCAACCCCCGCCGATTCCGCAACCGCAAAACCGCCGCGCCGCCGGAACTCGAAAGTCCGCCGCAGGTTTGCGCGCCCGCGGCGCAAGCCGCTAGTTTGCGCGCCCGCGGCGCAAGCCGCTAGTTTGCGCGCCTGCGGCGCAATCTGCGGGTTTGCGCGCCCGCGGCGCAATCCGCTAGTTTGTGCGCCCGCGGCGCAAGCCGCGGGTTTGTGCGCCCGCGGCGCAAGCCGCGGG
>CAMOSH010000018.1 GCA_946624575.1 uncultured Verrucomicrobiota bacterium | reverse complement strand
AACCAGAAACCACCAAGTTATCTACAGGGTGCACTTTCTATTTGACAAACTGGGCCTTCCGTGTTTGATTTGTCTCCAAAAAAATACCGGATTGCTCCGCATTTTTGCGGGGGAAAACGTAGAATTTTTTTTCGGATATGCCACAAAGGAGGCAACTTGAAATGAACGAATTCCTCTCGAAAGCCGTTGTTTACCAGATTGTCCTGCGCAACTTCACACGGGACGGCAATTTCCGGGCAGCGACCGAAATGCTCGACCATGTGCGGTCCATTGGCGTCGATGCGGTCTATCTCTCGCCGTTTGTCGAGATGGACCGCGACATGGACGAGTCCGGCTGGTCCCCCCGCCAGATTGAGAGCGGATACCATACGCCGAAAAACCCTTACCGCATCTCGGACTACGACCGGATTGACCCCGAATATGGCACGGACGCCGACTTCGCGGCCTTCAACGACCGCGCCCACGCGCTCGGCATGCGGGTCTTCATGGATCTCGTTTATCTGCATTGCGGACCGAACAACGTCATGAAGGACCGCTTCCCCGACGCCTTCCAGCGCAATCCAGATGGCACGGTGCGCACAACGCAGTGGCGGTTCCCGTTCGTGAACTTCGAGTCCAAGGACGTGCGCCGCTACCTGATCGGCTCCATGCTGCACTGGATTCGTCTCGGATGCGACGGCTTCCGCTGCGACGTTGGCTACCGCGTTCCGCTCGACTTCTGGCGGGAGGCCGTCGCCGAATGCCTCAAGGCACGACCCGGCCTTGCGATGATTCTCGAAGGGATCGATCCCGCCTATCTCGAAGACGCTTTCGACGCATGCTATGCCTGGCCGTGGAGTTTTACCCTCCGCAACGCCCTCTGCGCCTCGGGACAGCACTTCGGGCACGTACAGGGCACGACTTTCCCGGAAAAAATGGAACACGTGCGCGCATTTGAGGCGACGATGCCGCCTGACGCGCTGGGAATGTGCTTTCTCGACAATCACGACACGGCGGCCGACGACTGGGAAAACCGCTTCGACCGCATTCTTCCCGTCGAGGCCGGCAACGCGGCGTTCGTCCTGACGTTCCTTCGGCGCGGCATCCCGCTCGTTTTCTCCGGCAACGAAATTGCGGACAACGCACTCAGCACATTCTTCGCGGCGGTGGAAGACTTGGGCCGTGCCCGCAAGACGGTCGATTGGGCGCGGGCGCTCCAGCCGGCTGGGCAGAAGAGGTTGCGGCTGATTCGCGAATTGTCGCGTCTTCGCCACGAAAACCCGGTGTTCGCCAACGGAACGCAGGATTGGATAACCACCGGCGAGGCGCAGGGGACGGTCGCATTCGAGCGCCGCCTTGGCGACCAAGCCGTCTTCGTTGCGGCAAACCTCACATCAGCCCCGGCGGAGTTCCCCGTCTCCGTAGCCTCTGCATCCGTCGTGCTTCTTCTTGCCGACGGCGGCGAAATCTCCGCAAACGGCCTCTGTCGCCTTTCTCCTTACGGCTTCGTCGTTGCGAGGTCGCTTTAGGGGGTTGTGTTTGATTTGTCTGTAAAAAAATACCGGATTGCTCCGCATTTTCGTTTCGCCGTGCTGTAGAATTGTTTGCGGCGCGACGATGAGGATTCCCGCGTCGGGAATACCTATGGTCGCTCGAACCCAAACGACAAACACATGGAGCTGGGAAAATGAAAACACATGGAGCAGGGAAAATGACGATAGCAATCGGTGCCGCTCTTGCCGCACTCGCGATGGCGTTGCCAGCGCGGGCGTCAGTGCTTGACGATGCCGTTTTCAAACTCGACCTCCGGGGTGGGGAGTCAACATACACGAAGCCTGGCGACCTCGGCAACGCCTACGACTTCTCGTCGGCGTCGGAAACCAAGGCGATCGGTTTCATGGGCGACCAGCGCGGTGCGCAGACCTATTCGGCAGACTACGGCAACCTGCCAGCGCAGGAGACCGTCGACGTCACGAATCCCTGGTATCCGATGACGACAAACACGACGACGTGCCTCCACTTCTACCAGGACGCGAAGGAGGATGCAAAGAAGGGACCGTATTCCGTCCGTTCGAGCGTTGTCATATCCAATGCCGCCTCGCACGCCGCGACGCAGACGTTCTATCTGCGCTTCCGCTGGGACGGCGTTGCTCCCGTCAATCCCAACGACAGCGGGTCAGCCTCTGATCCGGTTTACATTCTCCAAAACGGCAACGCCGCCAATGGCTATGTCGCAGAAGGCACGGGAATAGGTCTGTGGAAATCATCAAATAATTTCTACATTGGTGTCCGGGTTGGACAGACCTCAAGGACGTTTTCGACTTTCAAGATTACGGAAGGAGAATGGAACGACGTATTCGTCACTTTCACGCCGTCTGAGGGAGACGGCGCAAACTATACCGTAGCCGGATCCTTTTGCGCCACGCCTTCGGCAACCTCTGGCGGGTTCTCGCGCTCCGAGCTTCTTGCGGGAACAGTCAGTTCGACCGTCTCCGGGCTTTCATTCAACACCCGCAATCTTACGCTGGGCGGCTTCTACGACAGTGGATCGGGATACTACAAGTTGTCCCGGTCATTCCGCGGCCTGATTGCGGACCTCATGATTTGGGAGCGGGCGCTGACCGATGACGAGAAGATCGAGGTGATGGCTGGGCGCCACGGCGCGAAGTGGACGATTGGCGCGGCGAACGGCTCGGCGGACGAGTTCAACGACGGCACGGACGCGAACGTGCCCGTGGCGGACGTCTTCGAGCCGGAGACGATGCCGTGGCGGCGGATGCGCAAGACGCTCGACGCCGCGCACCCCTCGCTCTCGATCAAGTCTCCGCTGGCAACCGGCGAGACGAACATGCCGATGATCGTCTCCGTGACGCCGATCCTTTCCGGCGTCGCTTCCGCGCCGGTGACGGTTTTCGTCAACGGCGTCGCGGCGGCGACCGAGACTCTTGTTCCCGGCAGGGCGCAGAACATCGTAATACCGGCGAAGCGCTGGCAGCGCGACGCCAACGGCAACGTGACGGTCACGCTCACGCGCACCACGACGGCGGGGACGCTCTCCATCGACGCCATTTCGCTATCGGGTTCATGGTATGCCAACGCCTTGAATGCGTCCGATGGCGGAAAGATCGTCCAATACGCTTTCGCCGGCGATCCCACCACAAAGCATTTCACACGGCATTTCCAGCTTGGATCCGACACCACGAACATGACATTCGCCGTCTGGTTGCCGCAAGGCATGGGCGACCGGTGCGGCTACAAGTTCGCGACGACGGTGAATCAGTCAAGCCAGAACGCTTCGCTGGAAGAAAACTTCGCGCTGCTCGTGAACGGCGCGGTGGTTGCCACGCATGCCGGCTCGTTTGCGGGCAACGAACTCTTTGAGGCTGACATCCCCGCAGGGGCGTTCCGCGACGGCATGAACCTCGTCGAGTTCCGGCAGACTTCGCCGACAGGGACGGAAGCGTCGGCGGCGGGCGTTGCCGTGTGGAGCACGTACAAATACTACACCATGACGCTCGTCCCGCCGCCCGTGGGGATGGTGATGGTCTTCCGCTGAAAAAAAAGAAAGGCAACTGGCATGACAGGCAATTGGAAGCTCGGCCTGGCGGCGGCAGTTGCCGTTGCATGGGCCGCCGCCGCTGACGCGGCAACGGACAGTCCATACGGGGCGTGCGCGCACATCACGGTCAACGAGCCGCCGGCGCGGACGTGCGCGGCAATGCGCGGCGCCGGACTTGCCTGGGTCCGCAGCGACATCGACTGGCGCAGGATCGAGCGGGAACCTGGAGTCTGGGACTTTTCGGAATACGATCGCGTCGTGGCCGAATGCGAGGCCGAGGGCATGCAGTTTCTCCCGATCCTCTACCGGCCGCCGACATGGGCGCAGCCTGTCTGGGAGCATCTGGACGAATGGGCGGAGTTCGTGCGCCGATTTGTGGAGCACTACGGCAGGCGGCTTCCCGTCGTTGAAATCTGGAACGAGCAGAACGTCCCGCATTTCTGGGGCGACCGCCCGAACGCGACGAACTACCTCGCCGTGCTGCGCCGCGCATACGAGACGGTGAAAGGCGTCGATCCATCGATCCATGTGGCGTTCGGCGGACTCGCACATGTGCCATTGGATTTCATCGAGGAAATCTACCGCCTCGGCGGCGCCGATGCGTTCGACATCATGAACGTCCACCCCTACACCCATCCCTACAGGCCCGAAGGCGAACTGGACGCGAAGCTGGAGAACCTCCGCTGGCTGATGTCGAAATACGGAGACGGCGACAAGCCGGTCTGGATAACCGAGATTGGCTACGCCACGCATCGGCTCGAGATCAAAGACGCCGACATTCTTCTGGCGGGACTTGACGTTGCGCGTCCCGGCGCGAAAACATGGCGCGCACTCTATGTCCCGGCGCAGGCCGACGTCGACGGCGTCCTTGACGACGCCTTTGCGCGGACGCTTGCCGACATGCTTCCGCCAGGGTCGGGCGTGGAGATTTGCGCTGCGGCAGACGTGGCCGCGCGGCTCGCGGCGGGCGACGTCGATGCCGTCATCTATCCGTTCTCCGAGGATTACGCCGTCGAATCCGCCGACGCGGTCTTCGACTTCGTAAAGGCGGGCGGTGTGCTTGTCGAGTTCGGCGGCATGCCGATGTACAGCGCCTATTGCAGGGAGGCCGACGGAACGACGCGCCTGGCCGACGAGCCGCACCCGACGGAGGATCGGGCGCGCTTCCGCATTGCCGAGGCCGCCTGGTGGCTGGACGAGCGCTATCCGAGGTCTCTTCCTGTTCATCCAACGGATGCCGCCCCCGGTGTGACGGAGCCTCGAAAGGGCTTTGACGGAACACGCTTCTTTACCGACAGGCTGCTGAAGCCGGGGGACAGGTTCGTGCCGCTCCTTTCCGCGCACACGAACGGCATCGACACCGTGGCTGCGGCGGTTTACAAGTTCGGGGGCGACATGAAGGGCGCCGTCGTCGTCAGCGGGATTGTCAACACCGGCGGACGCGGAACGAACACCGAGGAGCAACAGGCGAAGTTCTGCGCCCGCGCGCTCGGCATCGCCTTCGCCGAGGGTGTGGAGCGGCTTTTCTGGTTCGAGTTCCGCCAGTCGGACAAGGAGGCCGGCGAACCGCATTCCTTCTTCGGCATCGTCCACGACAATTTCGCTCCGAAGCCCGCGCTGGGCGCCTACATGACCTTCGTCGATGCGCGGCCCGCCGGATCGGCGCCGAAGCGCGGAGCATGGCGCACGGCGGACGGCAAGACCTACTTTCCTCAGTGGGCACGCCCCGACGGGCGGGACGCGGGGATGCTCTGGACCGTGGGCGGCCCGCTGCGCCGCGAAGTGGCGTTCTCGTCGCCGGACGTCGAGTTCATCGACGCGGCCGGCGCCAAGGTGCGCCCCCCGCGCAAGGGCAATGTTTGCACGCTGACGCTCTCGGATTCCCCGCTCTATTTCATCGGCGGCGAACTGCTCACCGACCCCGTCCTCCCCGCCGAACCAGCCGTGTTCCGCGCCCGATTCCTCACGCCGGAGACGTCGCCATGACAGTGACATTCTCGAACAATGGACTTTTTTTGACAAGGAAGGTTCCCTTTCTTTTGCCGGCTTTTCTTTTCGCGGCGGCGCAGTGCCTCGCCGCCGTCGAGGCCGTCTCGCCCGTCGGCGGCGGGACGGTCGCGCTCGTGCCGGAGGCGCAGAAGGAAGTGATGTCGCTTCCGACGCTCGCCGAGCGGCTGGCGCTATTCGCAAAGGACAAGGCGTCCGGCAAGGTCCTGCGCGACGACCCGCTCTGGCGCAAGCCGCTTCCTTTCACGCTCACGTGGCGGACGACCGGCGAAGAGGTCGGCCCCTGGAAGGTGGAAATCGGCAAGGCGCCCGACCTTTCCGACGCGCGGACGTGGTTTTTCCCAGATTCGGAACCCAACGCCGACGCGGGACACCACGACGTCGGGCCGGACGGCGGCACCGCAGCACGCGAGGTGTCGCGCACCATCCCGATGGCGAACCTCGAGGTCGCCCGCGACTACTACTGGCGTGTTTCGGCCCGCATTCCGTGCGCCCCCGCATGCGGTTCGCGCCACCGGTGCAAGGGCGGGCGGCGGATCGTCCGCTCCGCCATTGCCTCCTTCCGCACGGAGGACTTCGCCCCGCGCTGGATCGAGATCGAGGGCAAGGCGGGGAATATCCGCGACCTCGGGGGATGGCGCACCGCCGACGGGCGGCGCGTAAGGCAGGGCATGGCCTTCCGGGGGCAGGGCCTCAACGACAACAGCCTCACGGGCGACGTCGCCGGCGCGAACCGGCTTGCCGTGGAGGACGTGAAGTATCTGGCCGGGACGCTTGGCATCCGCACGGACCTCGACCTACGCGACGAGCGCGAGACGGCGGGGATGGAGGAGTCTCCGCTCGGCGCGGGCGTCGCGTTCGTCCAGCATTCGTCGGAGTGCTACAAGGGCATCTTCGGCGAGGCGGGGAAGAAGGCCATGGCGGAGAGCTTCCGCGTCTTCTGCCGTCCCGAAAACTACCCGATTTACTTCCACTGCATCGGCGGGGCCGACCGCACCGGATCCCTGGCCTACGTTCTGCTGGGCGTCCTTGGAGTGGACCGGCACGACATCGAAGTGGATTGGGAGTCCACCTTCTACCCCCGCATCCCCGACGCCAGCCCCGATCCGGATTTCTGGCGCAGGGAATCGCACTTCAACGACGGCTTCGCGAAATACGGCGAAGAGGGCGACAGCTGGAACCGGCGCATCGAACGCTACCTTCTGGACTGCGGCGTCACGCCGGAAGAGATCGACGCCTTCCGGACGATCATGTTGGAGTAGTCCAGCGCACAACGGCAGGAAAATGACCGACACCCGACTTCTTGACGTCTTTTCCGGGCGGGAGGGAAACTACCTCCTGCCGTTCTACTGGCAGCGCGGGAACCACTACGACAGGATCCCCGCGCAAATCGCGCGCATCCGCGCGACCGGCTGCCGCGCGCTGTGCGTGGAATCGCGCCCGCACCCCGACTTCTGCGGCCCGGGCTGGTGGCGCGACATGGACCTTATCCTCGCCGAATGCGAACGCCTCGGCATGAAGGTCTGGATTCTCGACGACCGCCACTTTCCCACGGGCTTCGCCGGCGGCGCGGTCGAGAGCCACCCGGAACTGGCGCGCCAGTGCATCGTGGAGCGTCATGTCGATGTCATGGGGCCGGCGCCGGATTCGTCGCTCCTCGTCTGCGAGCGCTTCGACGGCGACGAACCCCTGATCGGCGTCTTCGCGCAGCGCCGCGCCAGGGCTCCGGGCCAGGTCATGGCGGGGCCGCCCGTCGATCTCGCGGACCGGGTGCGCGGCGGCTTTCTGACGTGGGACGTTCCCGAAGGCTGCTGGCGCGTATTCTTCGTGCGCCGGACCCGCAGTGGCGTCCGCCAGCATTGCATCGACTTCCTCCTCCCCGAATCGTGCCGTCTCCAGATCGACGCCGTTTACGAGCCGCACTGGAGACGCTACGCCAAATATTTCGGGAGCGTCATCGCCGGGTTCTTCTCGGACGAGCCGCAGTTCGGAAACGAACTCGTCGGGCCGCACCTCCGCGACGACGGCAAATACACATACGGCGTCGGGCAGGAGGGCCTCGCACTCCCGATGCGCCCCGCCGTGCTGGAGCGGATGACGGCCGCGCTCGGCGAAGACGCCGCGCCGCATCTCGGCGAGCTCTGGTATGAAAGCGACCGCTCCCACCTCGTGCGCCACGCCTACATGGACGCCGTGACCGCGCTCTACCGCGACAACTTCAGCCGTCCCGTCGGCGACTGGTGCCGCGCCCGCGGCGTGGAATGGATCGGCCACGTCATCGAGGACATGGACGCCCACGCGCGCCTCGGCTACGGCCCCGGCCACTACTTCCGCGCCCTCGACGGCCAGGACATGGGCGGGGTGGACATCGTCCTGCACCAGGTCCTGCCGGGGTTCGCCGGCTACGTCCACGCCGCGAGCGGACTGGGCGGCGCCTACGATCCCGCCTTCTTCCACTACGTGCTCGCCAAGCTCGCCGCGTCGATCGCGCACCAGAACCCCCGGATGCGCGGCCGCGCGATGTGCGAGGTCTTCGGCGCCTACGGCTGGGCCGAAGGGGCGCCCATCATGCGGTGGCTCCTCGACTTCCTGCTCGTGCGCGGGATCAACCACTTCGTGCCGCACGCCTTTTCGCCGACCTATCCCGACCCGGACTGCCCGCCGCACTTCGGCGCGGAGGGGCGCGACCCGCAGCTCGACGGCTTCACGGCCCTCATGGCCTACGCCAACAAGGCGGCGCACCTGCTGTGCGGGGCGCGCCACATCGCATCCGCCGCAATCCTCTACCATGCCGAAGGCGAGTGGATGAGCGGCATCGGCCGCGCCATGTCCTTGAAGGAACCGGCCATGGCCCTCTACGACGCGCACCTTGACTTCGACATCGTCAGCGCCGACGTCCTGCTCGGCGGCGCGTCCGTCGAAAACGGGCGGCTGCGCGTCGCGGACGAAACCTTCGCCGCGCTCGTCGTGCCCGCCGCGCGGCACCTGCCGGACGCGCTTCTCGCGCGGATGAGGGAATTCGCGGAAGGCGGCCTTGCCGTGCTCTATGCCGGTGGGGTGCCGGAAGGGGCGTCGGCCCGGGAGACGCCGCTCGCCGACCTTGCAGCCGCCGTCCGCGCCGCCGGCGGCGCGGACGTTTCCGTCGATGGCGACTTCCCGCTCCTGCGCATCTACCACGCCGTCCGGGACGGCAACGATCTCTTCATGCTCTTCAACGAGTCGCCGGCGGAGCGCGCCGCGACAACCGTTCGCCTCCCGGCGCGCGGGCCGTTCGCGCGGCTTCGTCTCCTCGAAGACTTCGCGGCCTCCGGCGTCGCCGCCGACGGCGCGGTCGCGATCGATCTCCTGCCCGGCCAGTCCGAAATCCTCGTCTTCGGGGGAGACGCAGGGCTGTCGCCGGCTCCGCGCCACGGCGAGCCGGTCGAAATCCGCCCGACATTCGAAATATCCGTCGCCGACTCCGACGATTTGTCGGCGTTCCGCCCCTACGCCGTGACAGACACGCTCTTCAACCTCGCCGCGCCGGACCGGATTCCGGACTTCGCCGGAAAGGCGCGCTACGCCTTCACGCTAGACCTCGACGAAGAGGACGCAAAGCCCGGCCTTGCGCTGGACCTCGGCAGGGTAGGGCATACCGCGCGGCTCTTCGTGAACGGGAAAGACGCCGGAATCCGAGTCGCGCCGCCATACCGCTTTGAAATCGGGCCGCTCCTCCATCCCGGAGCCAACGCCATCGTCGTCGAAACCGCCGACACCCTAGCCCGAAAAATCCGCGACCGCTTCTCGCACTTCCTGGCGCTCCCGCCGGCGGGCCTCCTTGGCCCGCTGCGGCGGCTTACGCCGGGGGAAAGTTGAAAGGTTGTAATTGTTGCCAATGTGAAAATGTTGCCAGTTGCCAATGCCAGCTGCCAATTGTTTTTAGCCACAGAGAACACAAAGGAACACAAAGCCTTTGTGAACGCTGTGTTCTTTGTGGCTAAAAACAATCCCTGCGGCTTAGCGCGAGGCGGCGACTTATAGGACCTGCGGCACGGGCGGAAAATCCATTTTGCAGCCACAGAGAACACAAAGGAACACAAAGCCTTTGTGAACTCTGTGTCTTTTGTGGCTAAAAGCAATTGGCAATTGGCAGCTGGCATTGGCAATTGGCAACATTTTCACATTGACAACATTTTCCAACTTGGCTTTCGCTCCGCGCTTTGCTAGAATTGAAGCCGCAAACGACAAGGGGCGCGACATGGCAAAATGCACAATCCATGAACCTGCCGCATTCCACGCCGGCATTCCCGAATGCGGGCCGCGGCCGGCGCAGGCGACGGTTCTGTACGTCGGAGCGGTCCACGGCGACCAGATCCACGAGCGGACGCTTGCCGGCATCCGCCGCTGCGCCGTGCTGCGCGGGTGGAACGTCCGGTGCGTGGAGAAAGGGGCGGCGACGTCCGGGAACGTCGGGGAAACGCTCCGCTCGAACCCGGCTTCCGGAAAATTGCCTTCCACCCGCACGTCCTCCCGGGCGAGGCAGTGGCTTTCGTGGCCCCGCTTCATTTGTCAAACTTACGGCTTTGCCTTTTGGCTTTCGTCTGCTATGATTTGCGGCGGTGAACGACATTTACACAAATATCTCCCTACATTTCGCCGTTCCCGGCGGACTGCGGTGATCGTGGGCGAGGAAATGGGATTCGCGTGATGGACGGATCGGCAGTCCTCTATCTGAACATGAGCGGCGAATCGGCGCTTCACAGGCGCAGGCTGGACGGCATTCTGCGTTTTGCACGACCGCTCGGATGGAAAGTGGAGACGCTGGAGTGGACGAAGACCAACCAACGCTCGGTGCGGCGGCTCATTGGCGCAAGAAAGCCGGTCGGCTGCATCATGGAATGCTGGGCCGCCGCGCGTGCGCTGCCGCCGGACTTTTTCGGAAAGGTTCCGGTCGTCTATTTCGATCCGCCGGACGCTCCTGCCTACCGCGGGGCGGCCACCGTGGATTGCGACAATGCCGCCGTGGCAACGGCGGCCTTCCGCGAACTGTCATCGGGCCTGTCGCCCTCGTATGCCGTTGTCTCCTGCTTTTCGGGCGATGTCTTCGGTTGGACGCGCCAGCGCACGGAGGCGTTTGCGGAATGCTGCCGGGCGGCGGGGCACGACTGCCAGGTCTTTTCGTTTCCGGCCCAGCTGCAGAGGGAGCAGCGCCTGTGCGCGAAACGACTCGCCGCATGGGTTTCCACCCTTCCGCGCAACTGCGCCGTGTTCGCCGTCAACGACTGGTCGGCGCGCCTTGTGTCGTCGGCTTTTGCCAAATGCGGGAGGAACATGCCGCAGGATGTCACGCTTGTCGGTGCGGACGATGCGTCCGCA
Source organism: uncultured Verrucomicrobiota bacterium (assembly GCA_946624575.1). Lineage (GTDB taxonomy): Bacteria > Verrucomicrobiota > Kiritimatiellia > RFP12 > UBA3636 > UBA3636. Next base: position 19,518 of record CAMOSH010000018.1, on the reverse strand, counting down.
GACCCTTCAGGAACGTCCGGGTCCGCGATTTCCTCGGTCCGCATCGACTTCGAGCGTTCCGGGTATCTTGCCGCGAAGGCGCTGGCCGAAAGGACAACCCAGGACTCGGTCTACGGGCCACTCTTCGTTGAGCGGCGGGAATCGACGCGGGGACGAGGCCGGACCGATCCCTATGTCATGCCCGCACTGGAAATCATCCGCAGCGAGGCTTGCAATGGGCTGACGGCCTCTGTTCTCATCGCGAAATTCCCAGGTTCCCGCGGCCATTTCGAACGCCGGTTTCGCGAGGCGATGGGCCACAGCGTACTTGATGAAATTCTCCTCGTCCGTCTCCAGCGAGCAGGCGAACTGCTGGCGGGGACGGACATGCCGATCTCGGCCATCGCCGATTTCTGTGGATTCCGAACCCACATCGCCATGCACAAGTTATTCCGGTCCCGGACCGGCATGACCATGGGGGCGTGGCGCAAGAAGCACCGGATCCGCAGCTGACGCCGAGGAAAGAAGAATTGCAATAATTGTTTCAAAAGTATAATTTTCGGCTGGCCGTTGATGTAGGATTGAGTGCGTCGGGGCGCAACGGGCGATGGTCGCCCGATTGCGGGGTCCCGGCGAAACATCCGCACCAGACGAATACATCCATGAAGACAACGAAAATTGCCGTGGCCGCCGCGACCACGTTTTCCCTTTGCGCAGTCCCCACGGTCCGAGCCGCGGTCACGGTGTCGGAAGACGAGACCTGGTCGTCGGGGACCTATTCCGAATCGGTCCTCATTGACAGCGGCGCCAAGCTCACCGTCAATGGCGACGTGTCCGTGGCCGCCGCCGTCGATGTCGGGGGGGCGAACGGCGGCGGCGCCCTGGAAATCGCGGGCGCGACGCTTGCCAACACGGCGAGCCGCATCCGCTTCAACGTCGGCCTCCCAGGCGACTATGCCGGCCCGCGCTCGTCGCCGGACTACGTGAGCGAACTGATCCTGAAGACCGGCGGCGTGGCCAAGTCCTCCGCCGGGCTTTCGCAAAACGGCGCATTCGATTCCCGCGTCCGCTTCGAGGGCGGTCAGCTCATGTTCAACTCCTACGCCTCGCGCGCCCTGTTCTCCGCCGCGGGGAGCGCCATGCATCTGGAGGGCCTGGACGGAAACGACATCGACCTTTTCTTTTCCTACACCGGCGGGCGGGCGCTCTACCTCATGCAGGACTGGAGCGCGGCAAACACCGCCACACGCCTCGCCTTCGCGGGCGACTGCGACGTGGTTCTGGACGCGAACGACTCGGCTGCGCTCCACATGCAGGCCTACGGCTCCAGCGCCGGCGACAAGCTCGCGAGCGGCTACAAGACCGTTGCCTGGGGCCAGACCGGAAACCTCGTGCTGAAGAAGAACATCCAGATGACGCTCGACGGAGACATGATGCTTCCCTTTGGCGCGCAGACGGGCGGCGTGGTTCTGGATGCCGCGACGGCAAGACTCGACTTCAACGGCCGCCGCACCGCCGTGAACGCCCTCACCGCGACGCAGGGCCTCGTCACGAACTCGGCCGCCACGGCGGCGACGCTCGTCCTCGGTCTGGACAACGCCGATGCAACTCTTTCCGGCATCATGAAGGCTGACCTCAAGGGAGACTTCAACTACGAGAAGGCCGGATCCGGTACGCTCACCATCGACAAGGGCGCCTACGGGACGCTCACGGTCGCGGAAGGCGCGGTCGCCTTCTCCGCCACGGCGGCGACGCCGGCCGGCGGCGCGGTTTCGGTTGACTCGCTTGTCATCGACTCCGCCGACATGGCGACGCTTCTCGTCGATGGCGTCGCGCTCACGGTCGGGACGGCCGGCGGAACGGCGCTCGGCGGCGTCACGGTCGTGACCCGCAACGGCGGCTCTTTCACGTGCGGCGCCTGGAACGTCTCGGCCGACGCCGTTTCCCGCGAGCCGTCCGTGGCGTCCGGCGACACGCTCGTGAAGTTCGGCTCCGGGACGACGACGCTCGCCTCGACGAACTCGCTCCCCTCGCTTGACGTCCGCGCCGGCACGATCCGCTTCCGCACCCCCTATCTCACGGGCGGCTCGAAGATGATGCTCAAATACACCTTCAAGAAGACGAGCGGCACAAACCAGAAATTGTGTTTTGAGGAAATCCGTGTCCGCGGCTGGAACAATGCCGGCAACTGGACGGACAACGCCATCGCCGCGCACCAGCAGTGTCTGGACCGGTATCCGGTGCGCGGGAGCATCGCGGACGCCTTCGCGGACGGCGGAATGTGGGTGAACGGAGAGTATCTGGAATCTTCGACGGGAGGCAACCGGGCGTTGCCCTACTCGCCCTCCTTCCTTTTCGACAACGGCACCTCCACGACGCGCGTTTACAACCCCACCAACACCATTCCGAATCCGGCGGACGCGGCGACGTGGCAGCAGGTCGCGTTTCGGGTGTACTGGTGGCAATCCGTCATCAAGCTCGCCGGCTACAACTTCACGAAGGGCCTGTACCAGCAGAACGTCGGATTGCCCGTGACATGGACGGTCGAGGCCAGCACGAACGGCACGGACTGGGCGGTCGTGGACGAGCGCGCGGACATCGTGCCGCCAGCGGCGGAGAACTGGAACAGCAAGGTCTGGTACAACGGCGGAACGGACTTCCCCCTGATCGGCCTTGGGCCGGAGCGCGGCATCGGCGCGTCAGCGGCGGTGCGCGTGGATTCCGGCGCAACGCTTGACCTCGAAGGCCTCGCCGACGCGGAACGGACAATCTCCAATCTGACCATCGACATGGCGGCGGGCGGTGGCGGGCGCATCACGACCTTCGTCCCGGCGGCGAACGGCGTCCTCGACATTATGAACCTTCAGGGAACCCTCAATGAAAACACCGACCTGGGGCTGACCTTCGACTCCATCGTCGGTGCGGGGAACCTCAGCACCTGGACGGTGCGTGCGAACGGCGTCGCCAAGACCAAGCGCATCATCGCCCGCGATGGCAAGCTCGTCGTCGTCGCAGACGCGACGGTCTTGTATGTGCGGTAGAAAGAGCGCAAACACCATGAAAGCAAACACCATGAAAACCGCCCTTCTTCGCATCGCCGTTGCGTCGCTTGCCATAGGCGTCGTCGCCAAACCGGCTCGCTCGGATAACTCGCCCCACCACGCCACCCTGCGCGGCGTCATGTCGCCGATGCGCAACATGACCGTCGACGATTTCGACACGTTGGAGGAGTGGGGCGTTACGCTAGTCCGCTACCAGATGACGCGGCAGTTCATGCGCCGCGGCTACGGCGCGGGCGGCAAGGAAGGCTATGACAAGTGGCTCTCCGGCAAAATCGACCACCTTCTCAACTTCGTTATCCCAGAGTGCCGCAGGCGCGGCATGAAGGTTGTCGTCGATTTGCATGACGCCCCCGGCGGACGGCTGGCCGACTGCCTGGACTGGGCGCTCTACTACGACCAGGGAAAACTCGACCACTTCTTCGACTGCTGGCGCATGATAGCGTCCCGCGTGAAGGGCAACGAGGATGTCGTTTACGGCTACGACCTCATGAACGAACCCGTGCAGACCCGCGAGCCGACGACCATGGACTATTGGGATGTCCAGGCGGAAGCCGCGAAGATCGTGCGCGAAATTGATCCGAAGACGGCCATCGTCATCGAGTCCAACGGCTGGGACTCCCCCCGCCGCTTCCCGGAGCTGAAGCCCCTGCCGATGGACAACGTCATCTACCAGGCGCACATGTACGGGCCAACCGAATACTGTCTGCAGGGGACGGGCGGACGCGAGCAGGATGTCGCGTGGCACTGGCCAGACCCCGAAAAGGGGTGGACGCGCGACCTCCTGCGCGACATTCTGAAGGACGTGCGGGAGTTCGAGCAGAAATACAATGCGAAAATCTACATTGGCGAGTTCTCTGTCGCGGCCTGGGCAACAGGCGGGGAAAACTGGCTGAGCGACGTCATTTCCGTCTTCGACGAATACGGCTGGGACTGGACCTACCATGCTTTCCGTGAATGGCAGCCCTGGAGCGTCGAGCACGAGGGCGGCCCTGATGACAAGAAGATGGTCCGCAGCGCCGACAACCCCCGCAAGCAGGCTTTGCTCAAGGGGCTGAAAGGCGAAACGCCGATCGACTCTGCCATTCAGCTATCAGAGGAAAGACCGAGCGCTGCCACGAAATCCTGTCGAGAATGAAGAATGCGTAGAACAAAGACCGATGACTCTTCCACTCTGTAAAACGCAATGTATCCTTCGAAGTGGATTTTGCGGATGTTCGTCCGTCGTTCCACTTTTGACTGGATCGAAGGCCCGAGAAAAGGATGTTTCTTCAGCTCCGAACACCTCTCGACGATGCCACCGGCGATTCTTTCGGCCGACAGGGGACTGGCCAGTTCGTCGCGAATATAGGCCCGTATGCGTCGTAAGTCGTCGCGCGCGGCCGGCGAATAGCAAAGCGTCACGGGGCGACCCCAAATTCGCGTTCCATATCATCGGAGGAAACCCACCCATCTCGGCGCGCGGAGGCCTCACCCACTTCCAAGGCGGAGAAGAGCCGCTCCTCGGCCTGGCGTTTCAGAATCGCCTTGGCATCGCTCACAAGAAGGAACGGCAGTCCTCCGACATTGATCGACTGTTTCAAAAAGGCGTGAAACGCCTCGGACATCGTGAGTCCGCAGTCCGCGAACACCCGCTCGGCTTCATCCCGGATTCCGGGATTTACGCGAAATTGCAACGTGGCGGTTTTTGTGGGGCGTCTTTCCTTCGTGACCATGGTTTGCTCCTGTGGGGTGGGATACTATGACAATGTATGTGAGATGTCAACGGTCTTTGAGCTTGCATGTTGCGATGGCGACATTGTTTGCATGCCTTGTTTTGCCGCCGTCGGTGGATGCCGGAATGTTCCGCGACGGCGAACGGGTGGTCTTCCTTGGCGACTCGATCACCGACGGCAACGCCTATGCCGGGATTCTCGCGGACTGGTATCTCACGCGCTTCCCCGAACGCGACATCCGCTTCGTGAACTCCGGCGTCCCCGGCGATCAGGCGTGGCTCGCCGCCCGCCCCGACGAAATGGAGGACCGTGTCTTTTCCCTCAATCCCACCGCCGTTGTGGTCATGTTCGGCATGAACGACTGCAGGCGCTTCGACTTCGGCCCCTCGCCCTCGGACGCCCAGATCGCCGCACGTGCCAAGAACCTCGCCACCTTCCGCGAGGCCACGCGCCGCATCGCGACGAACATCCTCGACCGGTGCGGCCCCGTGCCGCTCTACCTCCTCTCGCCCCACCCGTGGGATGACAATTCCGCCCTCCCGCAGGGCAAGACCGGCGCGGAAGCGCGACACCCCGACTTCTACGGCAAGGGCGCGGCAATGGGAGCCTACGCGGATGCGGTCCGCGAAGTCGCGGAGCAGATACCCGGCGCGACGTTCGTGGACGTCTATTCTGCCGTTTCCGACTATTACCGAGCGAGGCGCAAGGAGGACCCCGTAGCGGCCTTTGCGCCGGATCGTACCCATCCCGGCCGCGACACGCACCTACGCATGGCGGTCGAGATCCTCCATGCGCAGAACGCCGACGGTGTCGTGAGCGACATCGCGCTACAGGGCACGAACGTTCTCAAGAGCGTCCGGTCGGCAGTGTCGGAAGCGAAGGCGCTCCCCGGCGGCGGCGTGGCCTTCACCGTACTGGAGCGCTCGCTTCCGTGGGTTTTCGACGAGGCGACCGCCGCGACTGCGACGAACGACCCCGTCGTTGCGGCCCTCGATCGCGAAATGCTGGCCTTCTACGGGCTTCCGGACGGCAACTGGACCCTTTGGATCGACGGCGCGCCGGTGCGAACGGCCGGCGCGGCGGAGTGGGAAAGCGGCGTCAATCTCGCCTTCGAGCCGGCGACGCCGCAACATCGGCAGGCGCAGGTGCTCCTGCGCGCGCGGGAGACTTTCTGGAAGGAAAAGAAGGAAAAGGAGGCCGGACACACGCGCGTCCGGCGCGAACTCGGGCACTACATGGACGCGAAGGGCCTTGACAAGGACTCTCGTGAAGACCGGATCAAGGCCGCCGGGGAGGCGCACATCGATCCGGCATACGAGACATGGCTGCGGCGCATCTGGCGCTACGTCGCCGAGAACTGGGACGACATCGAGGCGCACCGCGCCGCCACCATCGCCAAATGGCCCGCCTTGCGGGAAAAGGCCACGCCGCGCCCGCACCGCTACGAGCTCAAGCCGTCGTTGGGCAGTGTCAGGCAACCCGGGCAAAGGGCGCTTCTGAATGGGTTGTCAGCAGAAGCCAGCGCGGATTGAACAGCAAAGGGGAAAGCAATGCCATTCGCTACAACTGCAAGGATGCTTCTTGACGCGCAGCACGCTGGATACGCCGTAGGCGCATTCAACGCCGAGAACCTCGAAATGGTCCAGGCCATCGTGGCCGCCGCGGAGGAGGCAAGGTCGCCGGTCATCATCCAGACAACGCCATCAACCCTCAAATACGCCCCGCCTGAGGCCTTCGCCGGTATGGCACGCGCAATCGCGGAGCGGGCTGCCGTCCCTGTCGCGATGCACCTCGACCACGGCGACTCCTTAGCCCTCTGCGCCCGCTGCTTCCGCGCCGGCTACTCCTCGATAATGATTGACGGCTCCAAGTTGCCGCTCGACGGGAACATCGCCCTATCACGGAGCGTTGCCGAGATGTGCCACGCCTCCGGAATCCCCGTGGAGGCCGAACTCGGCGAGGTCGGCGGCAAGGAGGATTCCACAGTCTCCAATGGCGACCACCTCACCAACCCCGCCGACGCGGAACGGTTCGTCAGCGAGACTGGCGTCGATTCGCTCGCTGTCGGCATCGGTACCGCCCACGGCGTTTACAAGACGGCACCGCACCTCGACATCGGCCGGCTCGCCGAAATCCGTGCCGTGGTCTCCATCCCGCTCGTGCTGCACGGCGCGTCCGGCCTGTCTGACAAGGACGTGCGGGACTGCATTGCTCGCGGTATCTGCAAGGTGAACTTCGCCACCGAGCTACGGCAAGCCTTCGCCGGCGCAGTCCGCAAGTTCTTCGCAGGGGACGCCGACGCCTTCGACCCGAAGAAGTTCGGCAAGCCGGCCCGCGAGGCCGTCAGGGAGCAGGTGCTGCTGCGCATGGCGACCTGCGGGTCCGTCGGCAGACTGGCTTGAGCCAGATGGAATGGGACGCGATGAAGGCGGCAATTCTTTTTGGCAACGAGGACATACGCTTCGCCGACATGTCGGAGCCTGAGACGAGGCCGGGTGCCGTGAAGGTGCGTGTCCGAGCGTGTGGCATCTGCGGGTCTGATGTTCCGCGCGTCCTGCATGGGGGCGCGCACTTCTACCCGGTCGTGCTGGGCCACGAGTTCGCCGGCGACGTGGTGGAGGTCGGCGTGGGCGTCGAGGGACTCGCCCCTGGCGACCGCGTTTCATGCGCGCCCCTGGTGCCGTGCGGCAAGTGCGTCGACTGCCAGCGCGGCCGCTTCTCCCTTTGCCGCCGTTACAGCTTCATAGGGTCGCGCGAGCAGGGTGGCATGGCCGAGTTTGTCGTCATGCCGGCCGCCAACGCCGTCAAATACGGCGGGGAAGTGCCATACTGGACGGCTGCGATGTTCGAGCCGGCCACGGTGGCCCTGCACGGCATCTTCCTGAACGGAAGCGTGTCTGGCGAGGACGTGGCCGTCGTCGGATGCGGCACCATCGGCATCTTCGCCGTCCAGTGGGCGAAGCTGCTTGGCGCGCGCCGCGTCGTCGCTTTCGACATTTCCGAAGACCGCCTTGCCTTCGCCCGACGCATGGGAGCCGACATCGGCTTCGACACCAGGGACGCCGACTTCGCCGAACGGGCATGCGCCGCGACACCGGGAGGCTCTGGCTTCGGGGCCGTCTTCGACGCCTCCGGCTGCGAGGCCACGATACACGCAGCCTTCCGTCTCGCCGCGAACCGCGCCAGGGTCTGCGTAATCGGGACGCCCGTGCGCGATATCTCCTTCACCAAGGCGGAATGGGAGCTGATGAACCGCAAGGAGTTTCGCCTCACCGGATCGTGGATGAGCTATTCGGCGCCGTTCCCCGGACGCGAATGGGAGATGGTGGCCGACTACGCCACGTCCGGCCGCTTCGTCTTCGACCCACAGCTGGTTTTCCGGAATTTCCCGCTCTCTCGCGCGGCCGAGGCCTTCGACCTCTTCCGCAACCCGTCGCAGGTCCACGGCAAGGTGATGCTGATGTGCGGAGACGACGCATGATCACAACCGTCACGATGAACGCCTCGCTTGACAAGCTCTACAAGGTAGGGCGGCTGCGCGACGGCACGGTGATGCGTGTCACCGAAGTGACTAACACGGCCGGCGGCAAAGGACTAAACGTAGCGAAGGTGGCGGCGCTGCTTGGCGAAAAGGTGGCGGCGACGGGCTTTCTCGGCGGCTTCAACGGCGCGCACGTGCGGTCGCTGCTTGCAGGAACAGGAGTTGAGGACTTCTTCGTTGACAGCTGTGTCGAGACCCGAGCGTGCGTTAACGTCATCGACGGCGAAACGGGAAGCAGCACCGAGTTCCTCGAACCGGGGCCCGCCGTGGCTCCTGAACGCTACGAGGAGTTCATCGGGCGCTACCGCGCCCTCATCGCAAAGAGCGACGCCGTGACCATCTCTGGCAGCCTCCCGTCGCACGCCCCCGATGGGTTTTACGGACGGCTTGTCACCATCGCGCGCGAAATTGGGGTGCCCGTCATCCTCGACACTAGTGGTCGGCTTCTGCGAGAGGGCGTGGCGTCATGCCCGACGCTCGTCAAGCCAAACCGCGAGGAGCTGGCGGCGCTAACTGGTAGAGAACCGGCGGGCGAGTCGGAAATCGTCGAGGCCATGAGCGGATTGATCCATGGCGGACTTCCTTCGGTAGCCGTCTCGCTGGGAGCGGAAGGCTGCCTTTACGCATGCGGGGAAGGAGTGTTCAAGGGAAGCGTCCCTGGCGTCAAGGCAGTGAACCCCGTCGGCTGCGGCGACAGCATGGTCGCCGCCTTCGCAGTGGGGTTGGCGTGCAGGATGCCGCCCATTGAAACCTTCCGCCTTGCCCTCGCCGTATCAGCGGCCAGCGCCATGGACGCCAAGACCGGCTCCTTCGCAAGTAATGACCTTCACATGCTTTACTCCAATGCCAGAATCGATTTGTTTGCCAGATGCGGCACAAAAACCTCACCGGTGACGCGAAGATGAAGCGCATTACAATCATTTTCAAGACACATTTGGACATCGGATTCACAAGTCTGGCGGAAGATGTCCGGCGGTGCTATCGTGACTACATTCGCGCCGCCGTGGCGACGGCCGACCATTTCCGAGCCAAGGACAGGTCGCCGAACGGCTTCCGCTACCGCTGGACGGTCGGCTCCTGGCTCGTGGACGAAATGCTGTCGCGCGGCTCCGCCACCGACGCGGCTTTTCTAGAAAGCGCGATACGGCGCGGCGATATCGTCTGGCACGCCATGCCATACACGACGCAAAGCGAGATTGCTGGACTCGCCGCGTTCCGTGCCGGACTTGGACGTTCGCTGGCTCTAGACAGTCGCTTCGGCCGCCGCACCCGCGCCGCCAAACTCACCGATGTGCCTGGCCACACGCGCGGTATCGTCGGGCCGCTCGCCGAGGCGGGCGTGTCCCTGCTCCACATAGGCACCAATCCCGGATGCGGCGTGTGCGCCCTTCCGGAGGCATTCCGCTGGCGCGATTCCATGGGACGCGAAATCACCGTCGTTTACCAGACGGACTACGGGCAAATCTACAGGCTGCCAAGCGGCGACGAGGCTTTTCTCATCAGCGTGGCGGGCGACAACTCCGGCGCGCATTCACTTGAGACCGTGGAAGCTCTTCTGGACGATCTGCGCCACGCCCATCCAGACGCCGAAATTGTCTGCGGGACGTTGGACGACCTGGCCGCCGCGCTCGACCGGACAAGCGAATCCCTGCCCGTCGTCACTTCCGAAATTGGCGACACCTGGATTCACGGTTTCGCGTCGGACCCGATTCTCACGGCCCGCTACCGGGAATGCCTTCGTTTCGCCGAAACGCTTGCGCCGGACGTACGCGAAACATTCCTCCGCGAGATCGAAATCGTTGCCGAACACACGTGCGGACTCAACATAAAGCGCTGGCTTCGGGACGACCGCCATTGGTCGGGCTTGGCAATGAAGCGGCTCGCCTCCACGCATCCCGCATCGGCCTCCGCCGCCCACCGCGCCGACCTGAACGACAACGGATTCGCGATATGCGTCCGCTCGTGGGACGAGCAGCGCGAATACATCGACTCCGCCGCACGGACATTGCCGCCGCGGGATCGCAGGGAGCTGTTGCGGCGACTGGCGTCGCTCGCGCCGAAACGGGCGGCCGTCGCCGATTCGACGGCAACGCTTCCGCAGCTCGCCATCCGCACTCCGCATTTTTCATTCCGCATCGACCAGGAGCGCGGGTGCATCCGCGATCTCCGCGCCGCTGACGGCACCCGACTCTTTCGCGAGGCGCTGCTCTTCGGCGGAGAACTCTTCGGGCCGGACGACTATGCGGATTACCACCGCAACTACCTCAGGCTCCGCGTCGATTGGACGCTCCGCGATTTCGGCAAGCCGGGAATGCCGCGCCGCAAGTATAGCCTTGTCGAAGGATTTCCGGTCGTTGTTTCCGAACTTTCCGAACCGGACGGCCGGCGTTTTCTGCTTCGTTCGCGCAACCCAAACATCTTCGCCAGGGCGTGGGAACTCGAGCTGCTGCTCCCCGATGCCGCGCCGGAAATCCGCGCCACGCTCCGTATCTTTGGCAAAGATCCGTCCCGCATGCCACACGCGCTATGGTGTTCCTTTTACCCGGCGAAGGCGCAAGGCGCGGTTTCCTTCACGAAACTCGGCGAGCCGATAAACCCGGCGGACGTCGTCAAGGGCGGCGGGCGCGCACTCCACGCGATCGATGGCGAGATCCGGCTCGCGGACGGTGCGCGCGTCGAGACGCTTGACGCTCCGCTCGTCGCGCCCGGTGTCCGCGATCTGCTGTGGAAGCGGCGCAACCCTCTTCCACGTCCTGGAACGCCTTTCCATGTCAACCTCTACAACAACATCTGGGGTACGAACTTTCCGCAGTGGTTCGGCGAAGATATTGCCTATCGCTTCGTCATCTCCAGATCTATTCCAGAACAACCGAGAACCTGGCATGTAGGACTTGGCAGCGCCACCGACACGATGCCGCTCGTCAGGTTCGGGTTCATCACGGACAGCCACTACGCGCTGCATTTGGACTGGGGGCGCGGGCGGTCCGTCCGGGAAGACGCCGCCAGAAAGGTTGCTTTCCAAACCGCCGCCGAGGACGGCGGCTCTCCCAATTCCGCCGCCAGGATGGCGGCTTTCCCGGAGATAGACCGCCGCCGCTACGGGGATTCGCTCGAAAAGATGCGGCGCTTTGTGCGGCACATGAACCGCCTTGGCGTCGATTTCGTGGTCGAGGGCGGAGATTTCAAGGACCAGGGACGGACGCAGGAGGAGTCGCTGGCGTATCTCGACGCGATGGAGTCGGCGTTCGCCGGATTCGACGGTCCGCGTTACCACGTACTCGGCAACCACGACCACGACAACCTTTCCAAGGACGAGTTCCTTTCGCATGTCGCCAACGCCGGGCAGGAGCGGTCTCGCGCGTGGTATTCCTTTGACTTCCATGGCGTCCGATTCATCGTCCTCGACGCCAACTACCGTTCCGACGGTGCGCCGTACAGCCGAGGCGATTTCGGTTGGCGCGATTGCTTCCTGCCGGAGGAGCAGATGAATTTCCTTCGCACGGAATTGGCGTCCGCCTCAGGTCCCTGCGTCCCGATCCTCCACCAGCAGCTCGACGCAGAGGACGACACGTGCATCGCCAACGCCGCCGAAGTCCGCCGCGTCATCGAGGGATCCGGCAAGGTGAAATGCGTCGTGCAGGGGCACTGGCACGAAGGCAGTTTCCGCGAAGTCGGCGGCGTAGCCTATTACTCAGCACCGGCGAGCGTCTTCGATTACGTCGGCGAATCGGACGCCCATTCCCTGATTGAGGTGTTCCCCTCCGGCGGAGTCCGCATCACCCTCTTCGGCTACGCCACGCCTCTCGAACCACAGCAGCAAATAGAATCAACATGAAACACTCCATTAGATTTCAAATTCCCGCCGCCATTTTGGTCGCCACGACCGCGACGGGCGCGGCCCTTCCCGATGTGGCGACGACGCCCCTGTCGTCGCGCGACGGCGAGGCGCCGTCGCCACATCTTGCGCGCGCGTTCATCGCCGACGCGCTCGCTCGCGGAGAAACCGACGTGAAGGTGCCGCCTGTGCGCGCCCGAATCGACCCCGGCGCCGACAACGCCTTTTTCACGTTCCGGGGCCTGCACGACGCGACCATCGACTTCCAGGGGTGTGACTTCTTCGGCTCGCGCCGCACCCGCGCACTTTGGCTGAGCGGCTGCACGAACGTGACCATCCGCAATCTAACTTTCGACTACGACCCGCTACCCTTCACCCAGGCGCGCATCACGGCCGTCGGCCTGGACGGCGAATGGGACATGGAGGTCGTCGATGGCTACCCGGCACCTGAAACGTCCGAATACTACTGGCCGCTTCAAGTCTATGGCGGCAAGAGCCACGAACTCGTCAACGAGTTCCGCGAAGGCCCCGGCTTCCGGCTCGAAAAGACCGGGGCGCGCACCTACCGCGCAACCGGAGGCTCGAACAAGGCCGGCTCGGTCGGCGACATCGCCGTCTGGAGCCTGAAGGACACCGGCAACTCGGCGACGCTGCCCTGCACGGTGCTTCTCGAAAACTGCTCCGGTTGCCGCATCGAGAACGTGTCGCTCTACTCCACCGCCCCTGGATTTGGTTTCTTCGAGCTGTTCGGCGACGGCAACGAATACGTGCGCTGCACCATTGACAGGCGTCCGCCGAAGACTGACATCGCGCCACGAGGCGTCCCGCGCCTCCGCAGCGGCAACCACGACGCCTTCCACTCCAAGATGGCCGCGCGCGGTCCGATCCTCGATGGTTGCCGCTTCGCCTACCATTGCGACGACGCCGTGAACATCAGTTCCTACTACTATGTCGTGACGGATGTGCGGGGCGACGATGTGCGGGTCATCGGCCACGACCGCATCAACTTCATCGTGCCCCTCCGCTACGGGCTCGACATTGCGCCTGGCGACGAACTTGAAGTGCTTGCCGCCAATGGCCGGGTCTTGAGGGGCGGCGTAGTGGAGTCCGTCGCGGACGATGGCGCGGTGAGCGACGAGGAAATCGACTACCTGAAGACGCTCGGCATGTGGCCGGGCGTCCCGGAGCGCTGCCGGGAACGGTCGTTGCGTATTCGGTTGTCGAGGCGCGGGCTGCCATCCCGCGACGATACTGCGGGCGAGCCCCTCGCGCCTCCAGTAGCCCGCGGCGACGCAATCATGTCCTCGCGCCTCCAGGGGCGCGGCTTCGCGATCCGCAACTGCCACTTCGGGCCGCACCGGGCGCTTGGGATGCGCATCCGCGCCTCCAATGGCGTCATTGAGAACAATGTCGTGGAGCGCACCATAGGCCAAGGTCTCTGGATGGGGCCGGAGTTCGAGTTTTTGGAAGGGGGCTTTTGCCGAAACGTTCTCGTCCGCGACAACGTGTTTTCAGGCTGCGGCAAAGGCGGCGTCTATGTCGGGGGCCACGCCTCCGGACGCAGGGAGATCGCGCCCGACGCCCACAAAGGCGTGGTCCTGTCAGGCAACCGCGTCATCGACGGCGGCTCCCAGTTGCGCGGCGTCATGTCGCCCATGCGAAACATGAGGCCCGACGATTTCGACACGCTGGAGGAGTGGGGCGTCCGGCTCGTCCGCTACCAGATGACGCGCGCCTTCCTCCAGCACGGCTACGGCCCCGACGGCTACGAGGGCTACCGCGCATGGCTCGAAGGAAAGGTCGATCACCTCGTCTCGTTCGTCATACCGGAGTGCCGGAGGCGCGGCATGAAGGTCGTCGTCGATCTGCACGAGCCACCGGGATACCGTGAGCCACGATCGATGGAATGGACAATCTACTTCGACCAGACCGAATTCGACCGCTTCATCGACTGCTGGCGCATGATCGCCGAGCGCGTGAAGGGCAACGAGGATGTCGTCTATGGCTACGACATCCTGAACGAGCCGGAGCAGAAGCGCGAGGCGACGACGTTCGACTACCTGGCCACGCAGGAGGTTGCCGCACGCGCCATCCGCGAGATCGACCCGAAGACGGCGATCATTGTCGAGGCGCGCGACTGGGACCGTCCCGGCGCCTTTGCGGAACTGCGGCCGCTGCCGCTCGAAAATGTCATCTACGAAGTCCACATGTACCGACCTCCGGAGTTCACGCACCAGGGGGCGGGCGGCGAGGCGACGCGCAAGACGCTCGGCTCGAAGTGGCCGGACCATGAAAAGGGGTGGGACACCGACTTCCTGCGGCGCGAACTTGCGCCCGTGCGCGAGTTCGAACGCAAATACGGGGCGAAGATCTACGTTGGCGAGTTCTCGGCCATCGCGTGGGGCGAGGGAGCGGACCAGTATCTGCGCGACGTGATTTCCATTTTCGGCGAATACGGCTGGGACTGGACCTACCACGCCTTCCGCGAATGGCAGGCCTGGAGCGTCGAACACGAAGTCGCGGGTCCCGGAGCGAAGCCGGTGCCCTCCGCCGACAACCCACGCAAACGGGCTCTTCTGGAAGGGCTTGGCAAATGATGATTTGCGAACAATGAAACCTCTTATCCCCACTCCTCGCCCCCTTGTCCCCGACATCGAAATCCACGCCTTCTACTACCCGGGCACGGAGCAGATGGCCGAATGGGACCAGATCGCGCAGACAAGGCCGGAAATCAAGCCGCTCCTCGGCTGGTATGACGAAAGCGACCCGGAGGTCGTCGATTGGCAGATCAAATGGGCCGTCGAACACGGAATCTCCGCATTCTGCGTCGATTGGTACTGGAACCGGGGCGACCGCCGCCTGGAGCATTGGGTCGGGGCCTTTCAAAGGGCGCGCCACCGGCGCTTCTTGAAGTGGTATGTGATGTACGCCAACCACAACCAGCCGGGGGCCATCGACGAAGCGGACCTGCGGCGCACCGCCGCCTATTGGATCGATAACGGCTTCAGGACGGATGAGTACTACAAAATCGACGGCAAGCCGGTCGTCGTGTTCTGGTCTGCGGTCGGCCTCGACGACGACGTCCGCCGCGATGCCGCCACGCGCGGCGAAGACCTCGCCCCGGGCGAGGGCGCGCGCCGCGCCATCGCCATTCTCGATGAATGCGCCAAAGCGGCGGGGTTGCCGGGCGTTAGCGTCCGGGCGATGTGGACGGACGACGCCTCGCCCGCCTTCGCACGCAAGGCGGGGTTCGACGCGCTGACGCTCTACAATTTCGACAACCGCGCCCTGCGCTATGCCGCGCCCGCGCTCGACCCGCGCGAAAACCCGTCCGCCTATTCCTTCGAGACGATGTGCGCCGGCATCCGCGAATGGTGGCGCCGGAACTGCCGGGGCGACGACGAAGTGCCGGTGCTGCCGACCATCCCGACGGGCTGGAACGACATGCCGCGCTCCTTCGACGCGACGCGCCTCGTTTACGGCCTGACGCCGGAAAAGTTCGGCGCTCTGTGCCGGGAGTGCCGCGCTTTCTGCGAGGAGCGCGGAATCCGCCAGATCTACCTCGCGCCAATCAACGAGTGGCAGGAAGGAAGCTACGCCGAGCCAAACGAGGAGTTCGGGTTTGCGCTCTACGACGCCGTCCGCGACGCCTTCTGCCGAAAGCCGCCGGAAGGCTGGCCGCCGAACCTGCGTCCAGATGACGTCGGCTCTGGTCCCTACGACTATCCGCCGATGCCTCGGCTCGCGCGGACCTTTTGGGATTTTTCCGACGGCACTCCGCAGGGGTGGTACCGGCATCCCTACGGATGCGCATACGTCAGGGTACGGGACGGCGCGCTGTGGTTCTTCCGCTCGTGGGGCGCCGACAGGGCGGCAATCAGGACGCGCATCGCGCCGTTTGACGCTGCGTCATGCCCGCGCTTCGTCCTGCGCATGAAAGTCACGCCGTCGAAATTCGCGCCGACGCCAACGGGAAGCGAGCAAGCCCGACTTTGGTGGGGGACTGAAGAATCGGCGCTGATCGTGAGTGGCGAAAAGCGCTCCGTCCCAGGCGACGTGCCGATTCTCTGCGTCACCAAGGCCAACACCGCCTCCACGCCGGTCTTTCCCGACGGGGAATGGCACGACTACGAAATCGACCTCTCCGACCACCCGCACTGGAAAGGCGCGGTGAACGAAATCTGGTTCGACCCGGGGGAATGCTTCAACGCAGATGTCTCAATCGCCCATCTCGGTTTTTCTCCGAAACCCTCAAAATGAAAACAGCAGTGCATACGATCATTCTTTCTTCGGCTCTCGTCGCGGCAGACGCCTTGGCATCGACCGGGGGGGCGCCTGTCTTCGCTCGCTACCGCCCGACGCTTGCGGCGGATTGGAACTGGACCGCATGGTCGTCCGAGCGGTTCATGCCAATTGCGGGGCCACTGGACGGAACCGACCCGGTGGATGTCGCAACGGAAATCACCCTGGCGACCGAGGCGGGGCTGGACGGCTTTCTCGTGGAATGCGGCCCCGGCGCCGACGCGGCGGCGAAATTCCGCAGTGTCATCTCGAAAGGCTTTTTGTGCGCCACAAACCGCAGCGACATACAGATCGCCGCGCTGTACGCGGGAAGCGACGCTTCGGAATCCGCCGCTCTGGCCGAATGGCTGGAGCGGAACGCGCCCGGTGTCGAAATCATCCCGCTGTCCGCCTTCGCCCGCGTCCCGGTGGCGGGCGACGATTTCGAGGGAAGGCTCGCGGCGGCGATAGGGAAGGGCGCGCTTGTCGCGCCCAACGCGGGCGAGCCGCCCGCGCCCCCCGTCTTGATCGAATCGTGGAACTACGGCGCGGAAGGCTCCGATGCGGCGCTTCTGCCATCCATGCGCCGCCTCGCCTTCTTCCTACAGGCCTGCAAGCGGGCGCTCGGCGGCGGCAATCCCGCGCGACTTCCGATGTCCGCCATGTGGGCGTTCTGGAACCGCGCGTCGCCGCATGGCAAGGCCTATGCCTATCCGGCGCCGGACGTCACGCTGTCCTATGGGCCGAATCTCCGCCAGACAATCGACCTCTGGCTCCCTGACGCAGGGGATGCGGCTTTCAGCCGCGTTTCTTCGACGCGGCCGGAAGGCCGCATCCCCCTTGCCGTCGGCATCCACGGCGGGGGCTGGAACAGCGGCGACCCGCACAGCAGCTGCACCGCCAACGTCGAGAAGTGCCGGAAGCGCGGCATCGCCTTCGCGACCGTCACCTACCGGCTCATTCAGGACGCGGTGCGCGACGGCGTCTCGCCGCCCGTGCGCTATCCGCTCGAAGACGCCCTGGCCGCTGTCAGACTCCTGAAGGAACGCGCGCAGGAATTGGGCCTCGATCCGTCGCGCATCCTGCTCTTCGGCGGAAGCGCTGGCGCGTGCTCCTCGCTCTACGTCGCACTCCAGAACAACTGCGAACTGGGTATTCGCGCCGTCTTCGCCGACGTCCCGCAGACCTCGATGGATCCGGCGGAGGTCGTTGAATGGATTCCCAACCAGAACTACGGCGGCCACGCCTTCGGCTACAGGGATTTCAAATCCTTCCTCGCCGAGCGCGACAAGTGGATCGAATGGATCGACCGCTATTCCCCGGCGGCGCTCGTCCGGCGCTGCACGCCGGCCAAGGCGCCGACGATCTTCTACCACGCCAACCCGCTCCCGCCCCCTGGCGAACTGCCGAAGGACACCGCCCATTCCGGGATGTTCTGCGTGAAGTTCCGCGAAATCTGCGAACCCCTTGGCGTCTCGTTCCGCCCTGGTTCGCTTGAAAAGGCGTTGGACTTCCTATCCGGCTTTTGACTTTGGCTCATGGTATTTTTCGCGCCAACTCCCCGCCCATTGGCGGGGTATCACCCCAGCCAATTGGGAAAGTTCTAATGATAGGATTTTTCCACCGTTCGACATTTTCGACAAAATGAATGCAGCGTATGCCGCCCCCTCCACTTCCCCCGACCTCCTGACTCCCGCCGCTCCAGGAGACGCGCGCCTCCTCGGCCGCGCGGGCGCCTCGGCGGATGTCTGCCTTCGCGCCCGCGCCTATTCCGACTGGGCGCGAGGCCCGATGTATGACGAGTGCGTGGACTCTTTTCGCACCCACTGGGACGACACCGAGGGCCGCGCCGGCTGGCAGAACGAATACTGGGGCAAGACGATGCTCTGCTTCGCGGGTGCCGTCGCCTACACGCGCGACCCGGAGCTGCGCGCCTGGGTGCTCGAAAAGGCGCACGGGTTCATTGCCAAGTTCCAGAAGCCCAACGGCTACCTTTCCACCTACTCGCGAGAGGATTTCCTCCGCAACCACCCGGACGATCCCGACGCGCGCCAGCATTGGTGCTTCAATGTCTGGGGGCGCAAGTACACGCTCTGGGCGCTGATCGACCTCCACAGGGCGACCGGCGACGCCGAATGCCTCGCCGCCGCCGTGAAGATGGCCGACCACCTGATCGCGCAGCTGGACCGCCTCGGCCTTTCGCTTGACCGGACCGGCGCGTGGCATGGCATTTCCTCCATGAGCATCCTGCGCCCCCTGCTGGAACTCTACCGCCTGACCGGCACGGAGCGCTACCTCGCGCTCGCCCGCGACATCGTGCGCGCCATGGACCCCGATCCGTCCGTGCCGTCGTCGCCCGCGACGCTGATCCGCGACGCCTTCCGCGCGGAGCCGGTCGTCTCATGGTATCCGCTCCCGACCTTCTGGGCCAAGGCATACGAGATTTTGAGCTGCCTCGAAGGACTCGTCGAATACTACCGCGTCACGGGCGAGCGGCGCGTCCTCGACGCCGTTCTCGCGTGGCACGGCCACCTCGTGCGCGAGGAGCTGAACCCGATGGGAAGCGCCGGCTACTTCGACCACTTCCTCCACGCCGCCGCGCACGTGAACGGCATGACCGAACTCTGCGACGTCGTCCACTGGATCCGCCTCAACCGCGAACTGCTGCTCCTCACCGGAGAGACGAAATACGCGGACTATGTCGAAGAGGCCTTCCTCAATGCCTTCCTCGCGGGCGTCCACCGCGACGGACGCTGGGGCGCGCACATCGTCCGCTCGCACGGCACGCGCCACCTCTCCGCGCCCGCGCAGACCGGCATGCGCCTGCACCAGTGCTGTCCGGACAATATGATGCGCACCTACTTTGACTACGCCGGCAGCCAATTCGCGCGCGCCGCCGACGGAGCGCTGTGCGTCCTGATCTACACCGATGGCGCGGCGACCCTTGGCGGCGACCGCGTCGAAATCTCCGGCGGCTACCCGTGGGCCGACGGCCCGATCACGGTCAAGGCGACCCTCGCGGCTCCGTGCAAAATCCGCCTCCGCATCCCGCGCTGGTCTGGGCGATGTGGCGACGGCGCCTCGCCGTCGCGGTCCGCCGTGCGGTGT
>CAMOSH010000017.1 GCA_946624575.1 uncultured Verrucomicrobiota bacterium | reverse complement strand
CCGGCGGTCAGGAGACCGCCGCCCCTTTGCCGGAACTATTCCGCCCGTGGTTTCAGGTGCCATGAGGCACCGCGCCGACAATCCGTTTACCTGGCGCCGGTGGCGCGACGGAAGAACCATCCTGATAGCGATTTGTCCCAGGGCGCCGCGGTCGAAAAGGGCACGTAGTCCGCGCGCATGCCGCTGCAGCCGTCCTGCAGCGCCTTCACGAACGCGGAAACCTTGTCGAGGTAGTCGGCGCGGACGGCCTTGGGATCGAGTTCGGTGTCGCCAGCGCCCTCCAGATCGCGGAACCGGGTGAACGAAGTGAACGGGAAGCGCAGTTCCTCTTCGGCGAGCACGTGGAGAACAACAAGTTCGTGCCGCCGCCAGCGGACGTGCTGCAATGCCTTGAGAATCGGCCCCAGGTCCCCGAGAAAGTCGCTCGCCACGACTATTACGCCGCGCGGCGGAAGGCGCTCCGCGATTTCGTCGAGCGCCGCCGCAGCGTCGGTGACGCCGCCGCAATTGGATTCGTCAAGCGCTCTCAGTAGCCTGAAAAGCTGCCCTTTTCCGGCTTTCGCCGGGAGATATTCGCGAACGCGGTCGTCGAATGACGCAAATCCGAATCCGTCCTGCTGACCGCCAAGCACCGAGGCGAATCCGGCCAGCAGGTGGCGCGCGTAGTCGAACTTCGAAAGCGGTCTCCCCGATGCGCCGCGCGCGGCCAGTTCGCCGCGATACGCCATTGAGCCGGAGCAGTCGAGGCAGAGCATCGCGCGGACGTTCGTCTCGGCCATTGTTTGGCGGATGTAGTAGCGGTCCTTTCGCGCGTACACCTTCCAGTCGATCGAGCGGATGTCGTCGCCTGGAAGATACTGTCTGTAGTCGGCGAATTCCACCGAGGCACCCTTCTTCGCGCTGCGGTGGCGGCCTACGAGAAAGCCGTCCATCGGGTTCCTGCACGAAAATTCGCAGCGGCCGAGCGTCGCGGCCGCGCCTGGTGGCAGCCAGCGCAGGAACGACGGTGCGGAAGGCGGCGCGGACATGATTGAATTATAACTATGGCGTTGTTTTGTCGCCAGAACGCTTGACGGCGCTCGAAACGCCCCACCACAGCGCGATGATCGCGGCGGCGGCAAGCGCGATCCAGACGCCGTGCGCGGAGACCATGCGCTTGCCCTCGACTACGAGTTCGGCGTATGTCAGTTCGCTGGTGCCGTGACCGATCGCGGCGCCGGCCGAAAGCAGCACGAGGTTCCAGAACCCCGCGCCGAGCGCCGTGAAGAACGCAAACCGCCCCTTCGGCATGCGCGCAAGCCCGGCTGGCAGCGAAATGAGCTGGCGAATCGCGGGCAGCAGACGGCAGACGAACGTGGTCGCGTCGCCGTAGCGGCGGAATATCTCCTCCGCCCGGTCGAGTGTCTTCTCGTCAAGGAAGAACCATTTGCCGTACTTGTGGAGGAACGGGCGGCCAACGGCAATCGCGAGCCAGTAGTTCACGAATGCGCCCAGCAGGGAGCCGAGCGTCCCGGCCAGAAGCGCAAGCGCGGCGTCCGGCCATGGCGAGCCAAGCGTCATTTCCCCGCGAAAGGCGAGGAATCCGGCTGGTATCATCACCACTTCGCTTGGAAACGGAATGAACGAACTCTCGATCGCCATGAACACGAACACGAGCGCCAGGCCCCAGTTCGGCGCCAGCGCGGCGACAGATTCCAGATGCGAGGCGAGTGCGTCTAGCATTTCGAGACCCTCTGCCCGTCCCTGGTGTCCTTGACACTCCAGCCGAGAGAGGCGATTTCGTCGCGCAGACGGTCGCTTTCGGCCCAGTTCTTCGACGTGCGCGCGGCGGCGCGCGCATCCAGCAATGCCTGGAGCTGCTCCGGGATTTGGTCCGCCGGGCGGGACAGGACGCCGAGCACCCTGTCCATCTTGGCGAGCGCCGCGAGCGCAGCGGCGGCGTCCGCCGGAGTGGCCGTGCCTTCCTGGGCGAGGCGGTTGCCTTCGTTCACGAGCGAATGCGCCGCCGCGAACGCGAGCGGGGTGTTGAGGTCGTCGGCGAGCGCGTCCTCGAACGCCGCGACGTGGCGGTTCGGCCAGTCCGGCGATTGTCCCGCCGGCGCGGCGGCGCCCTTCGCGGAGGCCAGTTCCTCCATGCGGCGGGAGAAGTCGTCAATCCGCGAAAGCGCGACCCGGGCTGCGGAAAGCGTGTCGAACGCGAAGTTCAGCGGCTGCCTGTAGTGGCCCGCCACGAGGACATGGCGTATCTCGCGCCCGCTCCAGCCCTTGGCCAGCAAGTCGCGCAGCGTGTAGAAGTTGCCGAGGCTCTTGGACATCTTCTCGCCGTTGACGCGCAGGTGGGCGCAGTGCATCCAGCAGCGGACGAACGGCTTGCCAGTGGCGGCCTCCGCCTGGGCGATTTCGTTCTCGTGGTGCGGAAAGAGGTTGTCGATGCCGCCGGTGTGCAGGTCGAAGCTTTCGCCGAGGTACTTCATGCTCATTGCGGAGCACTCGATGTGCCAGCCAGGGCGGCCAGGGCCCCATGGCGAATCCCACTTCACCGGGCCGTCAGCCTCGTCCCACGCCTTCCACAGCGCGAAGTCGCCAACCGAGTCCTTGGCGTATTCGTCGTTGGAAATCCGCACCCCGCTGCGCATCCCTGAAAAATCCAGATGCGCGAGCTTGCCGTAGCTGGGGAACTTCGCAACGGAGAAGTACACGCAGCCGTCGGCAGCCTTGTACGCGACTCCGCGCTCGACGAGCTTTTCAATGAGCGCGATCATCTCCGGCACGTGATCCGTGGCGGCGGGGTAGACGGTCGCCGGCGCGATGCCGAGAGTCTTCAAATCCTCGAAAAACGCGTCCTTGTATTGGCGCGTCCAGTCGCGGAGATCAACTCCGGCCGCGCGCGACCCGCGGATAGTCTTGTCGTCCACGTCGGTGAGGTTCATCACGTGCACGAGCTTGTAGCCGGCGTATTCGAGGGTGCGGTGCAGAATGTCTTCGAACGCGTACGCGCGGAAGTTTCCGACGTGCGCGAAGTTGTAGACGGTGGGGCCGCAGGTGTACAGCCCCGCCCGGCCAGGTTCCAGCGGAACGAACGGTTCAAGCCGCCGCGTGAGGGAATTGTAGAACTTCAATTGCATGACGCCGCCGATACTACCACGCCACGCCCGCCCGCGGCAAGCGCCGCCTCGCCGCCATCTTCCCCTCACTGGCACATTATCATTCCGACCGTGGTTTCAATTTGCGGTTTGCGGGACTTGCCGGCGGTCAGGAGGCCGCCGCCCCTTTGCCGGAAGTATTCCGCCCGTGGTTTCAATTTGCGGTTTGCGAGACTTGCCGGCGGTCTGGAGACCGCCGCCCCTTTGCCGGAAGTATTCCGCCCGTGGTTTCAATTTGCGGTTTTTCGGGATGTGCCGGCGGTCAGGAGGCCGCCGCCCCTTTGCCGGAACTATTCCGACCGTAGTTTCAATTTGCGGTTTGCGGGACTTGCCGGCGGTCTGGAGACCGCCGCCCCTTTACCGGAACTATTCCGCCCGTGATTTCAATTTGCGGTTTGCGGGACTTGCCGGCGGTCTGGAGACCGCCGCCCCTTTGCCGGAACTATTCCGCCCGTGGTTTCAATTTGCGGTTTGCGGGACTTGCTGACGCATGATTGCCGATTGCGCCGGGTGGCGGTCAGTTCAGGTTCATGCCGCTGGTGACGCTGAGCACCGCCTGCATGATCGAGACTGCGATGAAGCCGATGATTCCGGCCACCGCGCATATCATGATAGGTTCGAGCGCCGTCGTGAACACCAGTATGTTCTTTTCAAGTTCGCTTTCGTAGCGCTTCGCCACGTGGGAAAGCGCTGCCGGCATGTCGCCCGTGCGCTCCCCGATGGAAATCAGGTCGATTACCGTTGGCGGAAACACGCCGCCCTGCTCCAGTGGGCCGGATATGGACGTGCCGTCCGTCACGCGGTCGCGCGCATTGAGCAGTTCCGCGCCGACGACGGCGTTGCCGACTGTCTGCGCCGTGAGTTCCAGTGCGCGCAGCACTGGCACCCCGTTTCGCATGAGGGACTCCAGCGTGCTGGCGAAATTGGCATAGACGGCGCTGGCGACGATGCCGCGCACGAGCGGGGCGCGCAGCTTGAAGCCGTCCCATGCCAGCCGCCCGCGTTCCGTCGCGGTCCAGCGCCGGAAAAGAAAGAACCCGCCCGCCGCAAGCGCCACCACGACAATCCAGTTGGCCTTGGCCCAGTCGTTCATGCCAAGCAGTGCCTTTGTCATTGGCGGCAGTCCGTCAGGCCCCATCTGGTCGAAAATGGTCTGGAATTTCGGCAGTATGTACGTCATGGCGAATATTGCGACGCCAACGCCCATGCACAGCACGATCGCCGGATACACCATCGCAGAGACGATCTTCGAGCGCATCGCGGAAGTGCGTTCGTCGTGCGCAAGGAGCCTTCGCAGCACGTCGGTCAGCGCACCGGAGGCCTCCCCGGCGCGAATCATGTTCACGTACACTGGCGAAAAAGCCTTTGGAAAGCGGGCGAGGGCTTCGGAAAAGCTGGATCCCTCGACGATGGAATCGCGGAGTTTCGCGACGATCGCCTCGGGACCGGACTCCGCGCCGTCCCCGCGGCGGGCGATCGCGGAAAGCGCGGCGCCCAGGGTCATGCCGCCCTCCAGCAGATCCGCCAGCTCGCTTGTGAAAAGCAGCCGTTCGCGCGCCGACATGACGCCCGGGCGAGCAAGGCGGAGCCCGCCGCCGCGTGGCTTCGCGCCCGAACGTTCGTCACGGCGGGGGCTTCCTCCGGTTTTCGCGCCGGCGCGCCTGTCGTGTCTGGCGGCGCCGCGCCCGCCAGCCTTTCCGGCGGCGCCGGCCGGGGCAACGCTTATTGGCAGCAGCCCCAGTCGGCCGACGGCGGCCAGCGCGGCGCGGCGATCGGCCGCGTCTACGGTTCCCGAGCGGGTCTGGCCGTCACGGGACTTGGCCCTGTACTCAAAGGCCGCCACGCACGATCGCCTCCACTTCGGAGCCGTCCACGGTCTCCTTTTCCAACAGTCTCCGGACGAGCTCCTCGACCGCGGAACGGTTGCCGCGCAGATGCGCCAGCGCCTTGGAGTGCGCGTCGCGGATCAGCCCGTCCACCTCTTCGTCGATCTTGCGTGCCGCCTCGTCGCCGTAGTCCTGGGTGCGGTTGACTTCCGCGCCGAGGAACACGAGTTCCTCGTTCTTGCCGTAGGCGCGCGGCCCGAGGACCTCGCTCAATCCCCAGTCGCAAACGAAGGAATGGGCCAGGGCCGTGGCCTGCTTGATGTCCTGGCGGGCGCCGGTGGAGACGTCGTCCAGAAAAACCTCCTCGGCGGCGCGACCGCCCATGGAGACCACGAGGTCGGCGAGGATTTGCGAACGCGAGTAGTGCGTCCTGTCCTTCTTGGGCAGAAACGCCGTCAGCCCAAGCGCCATGCCGCGCGGAATGATGGTCACCTTGTGAACCGGGTCGGCATGCTTTTCCAGGACGGCGCACACGGCGTGCCCGGCTTCGTGGTAGGCGGTGAGGCGTTTTTCTTCCTCGTCCATCGCGTGGCTGCGGCGCTCCTTGCCCCAGAGGACCTTGTCGCGCGCGGCCTCGAAGTCGTCCTCGTCCACGCCCGGTTTTTCCGCGCGCGCGGCCACGAGCGCGGCCTCGTTGACGATGTTCGCGAGGTCCGCTCCGGAGCAACCCGGCGTCCCGCGCGCGATTTTGGACAGGTCGGTTCCGGGTGCCAGTTTCACCTTCGCGGCATGGACTTTCAGGATTTCGAGCCTCCCCTCCATCGTGGGCAGGTCAACCACGAGCTGTCGGTCGAAGCGTCCGGGGCGCAGCAGGGCCGGATCGAGCACGTCGGGCCGGTTGGTCGCGGCGATGACCACTATGCCGCTGTTGGTGCCGAATCCATCCATCTCCACGAGCAGCGCGTTGAGCGTCTGTTCGCGCTCGTCGTGCCCACCGCCGATGCCGGCGCCGCGCCGGCGCCCGACGGCGTCGATTTCGTCTATGAAAACAAGGCACGGCGACTGTTTTTTCGCCTGCACGAACATGTCGCGGACGCGGCTTGCGCCGACGCCGACGAACATCTCGACGAAATCCGAGCCGCTTATCGAGAAGAACGGCACGTCCGCCTCTCCGGCGATGGCCTTGGCCAGCAGCGTCTTGCCGGTGCCGGGAGGTCCGGAAAGCAGGATGCCGCGCGGCATCTTGCCGCCCAGGCGCCCGAATTTTCCGGGATTCTTGAGGTATTCCACTACCTCGACCACATCCTCCTTCGCCTCGTCGCATCCGGCCACGTCCTTGAACGTGACGCGCTGTTGTCCGGTTGGCACGACCATCTGTGCGCGGCTCTTGCCGAAGCCGAGCCCGTCGCGGCCGCCCATTCTCCTGAAGAAGAACCAGTAGACAAGGCCGAAGAAAACCAGCGACGGAAGTATCTGGACGAGGATGAACGTGATGCGCGGATCCTGCTGTTTCCAGTCGTAGGAGACGCCGTTGGCGAGTAAAAAGCGCTCCAGGTCGTCTGACGCGCGCGCCTGCACCCGGAATTTGGTGCCCGTGGGGTATTTGGAGGCGATGACGTCGGCAAGTGTGGCGACGGCGTCCTGACCGTCGACGCGCGATGTGGCGACGGTGCCCTCGCCGATGTGCGGCGGACTGGATTCCGCCGCCCCGTTGCGGGCCGCCCGGAGGTCGGCCTTTGCTGGAGAGGCGATGACTTGCGACGACGAGGCGCCGTCTTTTTCGCCTTCGCGCGGGACGGAGGATGGTTCGGCGGACTGGATTCCGCCGTCCCCTTGATTGCCGGTTCGATTTTCACCGGCCACGGTGCCGCGGATCTGACAAAGGCCGTCGCCTCGGACTATCTCCACTTTCCGGACCAGGCCCGAATTGACGAGCATCACGAAGTCAGGAGAATACTCGATGTCGCGCGGGCTGTCGGCCCCGGTTCCGTCGTTCCAGAAAAATCCCCAGACAATGGCGGCGATTAGAAGCAGAGCGGCCATGCCGCCCCATGAAGAGCCGCGCGGCTGGCCGCCGGCGCGCCGACCAGGGCGCTCTTCGCCGGAAGAGTCGCCCTTTTCCCCGTCCGAGTCTGGTGCTTTGCGGGCGTTGCGCGTCTTGTCGCCGCCATCGGCGGAACCGTCTGCGGCTGATGTTTCTTCGCCGGATTTTCCCGCGTCGTCGTCTTGCGACGTCTTGAACGGCGCAGGTGGCGGCCCTGGCTGCCATGGCGGGGGAGTGGCGCCGCCGGCCGGATTGTCCTGCGGCGGCGCGGGCGGCACGGGTGGCGGGGGCGTGTCGTTGCTCAATTCTTGTCTCCGCCTTCTGGCGCGGACGCGGGAGTCGAGGGCACTTCGCCGCGCATCTGCGCCGCGAGCTTGTCGGCAACGTCCTTGTGGTCTTCGAGGAACTGCGCGGCGGCCTGCGACCCCTGGCCGATCTGGTCGGTGCCGTAGCTGAGCCATGAGCCGCGCTTGACGACAAGCCCCTGCTTGATCGCCGCCTCCAGCAGCGAACCGGCCCACCAGATGCCGCGATCGTACAGGATGTCGAACTCTGCCTCGGTAAAGGGCGGCGCGACCTTGTTCTTGACCACCTTTACGCGGGTGCGGTTGCCAATCATTGTGCCGGCCGCGTTCTTTATGGCGCCGATGCGCGAGATGTTGAGGCGCACGGACGCGTAGAACTTGAGCGCCCTGCCTCCGGGTGTGGTTTCCGGGTTGCCGAACATGACGCCGATCTTCTCGCGTATCTGGTTTGTGAAGATGCAGAGCGTCTTTGTCGTGTCGAGCAGCGCCGTGAGCTTGCGCATTGCCTGGCTCATCAGACGCGCCTGGATGCCGACGTGGCTGTCGCCCATCTGGCCCTCCAGTTCGGCCTTTGGGGTGAGCGCCGCCACCGAGTCCACGACCACCACGTCCAGCGCGCCGGACCTGACAAGCGACTCGGCGATGTTGAGCGCCTCCTCGCCCGTCGTGGGCTGAGCCACGAGCAAGTTGTCCAGGTCGACGCCGATGCGGCCGGCGTACTGCGGGTCGAGCGCGTGCTCCACGTCGATGAACGCGGCCATGCCGCCGGCCTTCTGCGCATTGGCGATCACGTGCAGCGCGAGCGTGGTCTTGCCCGAGCTTTCGGGGCCGTACAGCTCCACGATCCTCCCGCGCGGCAGCCCCCACACTCCCAGCGCGAGATCCAGACCGAACGAGCCGGTGGAGATCACCTGGACCCCCTTCTGGGTCTCGACTTCGCCGAGCTTCATGATTGCGCCTTCGCCGAATTCCTTGCGAATCTGCGCCAGAACCGAATCGAGAGCGGATGAGCCCGTTGCTTCCGGCTTCTTTGCCATTGTCTTTTTTCCTCTGTTTTGCGTATTTGAAAAGCGGTCTCCGCGGCAGTGGTGCCACGGGAAACGGATGTGGCAAAATTCTACCATCCGTCCCGTCCCGGAATCAAGGCAAATTTTTCGACGCCCCGCGCCAGGTCCGGTTTTCGCGAGCTGCGGCCGCGCTCCGTGTTCCGCAAGCGCGCAGCGGGACGCGCGTCCCGCGGTGGTTTGGCGCGCGTCTGGCCGCGGCGGATTTGTCTTGCCTAACAAGGGCGTGCCCGCTAACATTCACGTCCGTGTCGAGCGCCGCCGGTCTCCGGGCCTGCCGCCCAGGCGCCGCCCGCACCACCAAAAGCGAAAGGAATCAAATTCCATGCCACACGTCATTGAAGCGGAAACCTGCGTCGGTTGCGGCGCCTGCAAGGACATCTGCCCCGTCCAGGCCATCTCCCAGGATGGCGACAAGTGCAAGGTCGATTCGGCCCTCTGTGTCGATTGCGGAGCCTGCGAAGGCGCATGCCCCACCGGCGCCATCAAGGCCGAATAGTCCCGCGCGCGGTCGGCATTCCGGCCATGGTGCGCCTCCGCGCGGACTCCGCGCGGGGGCGCCGCGTTTTCTATGGACAAGGGCGACGTCAAGGGATTTGAGCATGGGACACCGGATTCCGCGCATCGGCAACCCGGCGCCATGCCGCACGTGTTCGTCACGATTCCGACGGCGAATTTCTCGCACCGGCAGATTCTGGAAGGGGTGCTCGAGTATGCTCGCGAACGTGGCCCCTGGCTTTTCCATCTCATAACTGGCGACGTCGCGGCACAGGGTCTGCGGCGAATCGACAAGTGGGGCTGCGCGGGGGCGATTTCGCTGTCGCCGAGCGCTGGCGACGTGCTCCGCATAGCCCGACTTGGCGTTCCGGCGGTCTTCATACATCCGCCTGCGGGGCGGAAGACCCCTCCCCGGCGCTGCGCATTCGTGATTCGCGACCAGCGCGACCTCGGCCGCGCGGCGGCGGACTACTTCGTGGAGCGCGGCTACAGGTCGTTCGCGTTTGTCGGCGCTCCGCGCCCGGCCGACTGGTCTGACGGACGCCGCGACGGCTTTGCCGGTCATCTGGCCGCGCTCGGCTTCCGGTGCGCAACGTATCCAGACCTGACCGAGGTCGAAGCCGGAGACTTTGCCGCCGAGCAGCCGCGCCTGGGGCGCTGGCTCGCCGCGCTCCCGCGTCCCACGGCCCTCTACACGGTGAAGGACTTCCGCGGCCAGCAGATCCTCTCCACGTGCCTCGACTTCGGTCTTTCGGTGCCGCGCGACATAGCCGTGCTATCAACCGACAACGACGAAATCATCTGCGAGACGGGCACTCCGGCGCTCTCGTCCATCGCGCTCGACGGCCGCGCGACCGGCCGCCTGTGCGCGAAAACCCTCGAAGCGCTCATGGAGGGAAGCCCCGGCGTGCGGCGCCTGGTCCGGATGGCCGACGCCAGGATCGTCACGCGCGCCTCCACAGACGCGCTCGCCACGGACGACGCCGTGCTGGCGCGCGCTTTCGCGGCCCTGCGCCGCGTGCAGGACGCGCAGGGCGCCCCGAAGATCAAGGACGTGGCCCGCTCCATGGGAGTGTCGGCGCGGACGCTCGAAGAGAAGGCGCGGCGGCATTTCGGGCGGCCGCTGCGCGACGTGCTGCGCGCCCAGCGTCTGCGCGACGGTCTGTCCATGGTGGAAAACACCACGCTTCCCCTGGACGAGATTGCCGCACGCTGCGGATTCTGCGGCGCGAGCCACTTTTCGCGCGCGGTGCGCGCCGCGTTCGGGCGCCCGCCCGGCGCTTTCCGCCGCTAGTTCCGCCGCTAGCGGCGCGTCCCGCGTCTCGTCCTGGCGTTCTGGCGGATTGAGAAAAGGGCGGGGTTGTGCTAGCATTCGGCGCAACCGCATTTCCGAAACAGACAAACAGAAACGCACAGCAATGGACTCGCTCGCCGATCTGGACCTCACCGAGCTTCAGCTCGAAATCCGCAACACCTGCCGCGAAATAGGCGAAAAGAAGATACTTCCCGTCCGCGAAAAGTACGACGAAGAGGGTATTTTCCCGACCGACATCGCGAAGGAATTCGCCGACGCCGGGCTTTTCGGGCTTTTCGTTCCAGAGGAATTCGGCGGCATGGGCGGGAACACGATGGACATGGTTGTGGCGGTTGAGGAGCTTTCCAAGTACTGCGCCGGAATCGCGCTTTCGCTCTTCGGCACCGCGCTTGGCACCCTGCCGATCCTGCTCTGCGGCAACGACGAGCAGAAGAAGAAGTATCTGCCGCGCATCGCGCAGGGAACGATCGCCGCGTTCGCGCTCACCGAGGCCAATGCGGGATCGGACGCCGCCGGCGTGCGCACCACGGCCGTCGAGGACGGCGACTGCTATGTCCTGAACGGCACCAAGCAGTGGATCACCAATGGCGGCGAGGCCGACATCTACACGGTCTGCGCGATGACCGATCCCGGGCGCGGTGCGCGCGGCGCGTCGTTCTTCATCGTCGAGAAGGGGACGCCCGGCTTCACCTTCGGCAAGAAGGAGAACAAGATGGGCATCCGCGCCAGCGCGACGCGCGAGCTGGTGTTCCAGAACTGCCGCGTGCCGAAGGAAAACCTGATCTGGGGGCGTGGCCGCGGCTTTTTCGTGGCGATGAAGACGCTCGACCAGAGCCGTCCGTCCGTGGCGGCGCAGGCGCTGGGAATCGCCGAGGCGGCGCTGGAGTGCTCCGTGAAGTACTCGCGCGAGCGCAGGCAGTTCGGCCAGCCCCTTTGCGCCAACCAGGGCTACCTCTTCATGCTTTCTGACATGGCGATGCGCGTCGAGGCGGCCAAGGCCCTCGTCTACCGCTGCGCCCGCGCGATGGACGCCGGTTTCAAGGACGTCTCCAAGATTTCCGCCATGGCCAAGTGCTTCGCGTCGGACATGGCGATGTCCGTGACAACCGACGCGGTGCAGGCGCTTGGCGGATACGGCTACATGAAGGAATACCCGGTCGAGAAGATGATGCGCGACGCGAAGATCACGCAGATCTACGAGGGCACGAACCAGATTCAGCGCGACGTCATCGGCAAGGCCCTGGTGAAGGAAGCCGCGTCCGGGCGGATCTAGCGGGCGCGCCGTTCGCGGCGGCCGTGAAAAACTAGCGCGTGGCGCGCACATGAAGCTGCTTCTTTCCGAAATCGGCCCCGACGGGGCGACGTTCGACGGGGAAGACCCCGTCGAGACGCTCGTCTGGCCTTACACCGAACGGGACGTTGTGCGCCCCGCGGGTCCGATGCGCTGGCACGTGGAGGCGCGTCTGCTTGGCGAGGAGCTGGTCTGCACCGGGAGCGCCAGCGCGCTTTTCGAGGGCGTCTGCTGCCGGTGCGGCGGGCCTCTTTCCCGCGAATACGGCGACGGATTCGCGGTGTCGATGCGAGTCGGCCCCGACCAGGTCGAGGCGGACTTGACTTCCGAATTGCGCGAGACTATCCTTCTGGCCCTGCCAAACCATCCGATTTGCTCCGAAAACTGTCCCGGGCCGGCGGCGATCGCGCCGGCGGCAGGCGAAGGCGATGGCGAAGGCCAGGCGGGCCCTTGGGCCGCGCTTGATGCACTTTCCCGGGGGTAAGACTCACGAAAACAGGCGCCCCCGGAATCACAAACCCCGAACAAACAACCCAAAAAGAGCAGGAGTCATAGAAAATGGCAGTCCCGAAACGCAAGAAATCGAAAATGAAGATCCGCATGCGCAAGGCGCAGAAGAAGGCGGATGTGGCGACTACGTCGGTCTGCCCCTCCTGCGGCGCCCCCGTTCAGGCGCACCACGCCTGCCCGGCCTGCGGAATGTACCGCGGCCGCAAGGTGCTCACGATCGATTCCGAGTCCTGAAGACGGCGGGCGGCCCCGACCGGCGCCGAGCGGTTCTTTCCCGGCGCGTGGCGCGTGGCCGCCGGTCACGGTGACGACCATGCGCATCGCCGTCGATGCAATGGGGGGGGATTTCGCCCCCCGTGAGATTGTGCGCGGGGCCGTCGAGGCCTCGCGCGCGTGGCCCGATTTGGAGATAATCCTGATCGGCGACCAGGACGCCGTCCGCGCGCAGCTCGCGGCCAACAAGGCGGCCGAGTCCGACTCGTTGCGCGTCGTTCACGCCTCCCAGTCCATCTCGATGGACGAAGCGCCGGCCCAGGCGGTTCGCGCCAAGCGCGACTCGTCGATTGTGCGCGGAATGCGGATGCTGCGCGCCAAGGAGGCGGATGCGTTCCTTTCCGCGGGCTCCACAGGTGCCATGGTGGCGGCGGCGCTGCTCTTCGTTGGGCGCGTCCGCTACCTCAAGCGCCCCGCCATCGGCACGATCCTGCCAACGGTTGGCAAGCCGTATCTTCTGCTCGACATGGGCGCCACGGTCGATTGCTCCCCGCAGGAGCTGGAGCAGTTCGCCGTGATGGGCAGCATCTACTCCTCGGCCGTGATGGGACTGCCCTCGCCGGGCGTCGGCCTGCTTTCCATAGGCACCGAGGCCGAAAAGGGCAACTCCGTCACGAAGGAGACTCACGAGCTGCTGTCCGGGAACCCGCTGATACGCTTCGTCGGCAACGTCGAGGGCCACGACTTGTTCAAGGGCGAAATGGACGTCTGCGTCGCGGACGGCTTCGTCGGCAACGTGGTGCTCAAGACGATAGAAAGCGAGGCTCGCGGGATTTCCACGATGCTCAGGCGGGCGTTCACGCGCAATCCGCTGCGCGTGCTCGGGGCGCTGCTGCTGCGCGGCGCGGTCCGCGACTTGAAGAAAGTCATGGATCCGGAGCTGTACGGCGGGGCGCCGCTGCTTGGTGTCAACGGCACCGTGATCATCACGCACGGCGCTTCTTCGCACACCGCGATCTACCATGCAATCCGCGTTTCCGCGGAATGCGTCCGCAGCCGCGTCGCGGAAAAAATCACGGAAAACCTGGCCCGCCTCGACCAACAGCGCAACGACGCGACGGCGCGACAACGCGACGACGCAACGACTTGAGATGAATCCCGTTCCAATCCGCGCCGCAATAGCCGGCACCGGCTCGTATCTGCCGGAAAAAATCCTCACCAACGACGATTTGTCCAAAATGGTGGACACGTCGGACGAATGGATCTATCCACGCACCGGCATACGCGGCCGCCACATCGCGGCCCCCGGCGAAAACACGAGCGACATGGCGGCCGAGGCGGGACGGAGGGCGCTCGCGGCCGCAGGCGCGGCCCCGGAGGACATCGATCTGCTCGTGATGGCGACGATTTCCGGGGACAAGCCGCTTCCGGCGACCGCGTGCCTGGTGCAGGAGAAGCTGGGTCTCGTCAACGCGACCGCGTTCGACGTGCTGGCCGCCTGCTCCGGTTTCCTGTACGCGCTTGACGTGGCGCGGCAGTACGTGCGCTCCGGCGCGGCGCGCAAGGTGCTTGTGGTGGGCGCAGAAAAGATGAGCGCCATCACGGACTGGCAGGACCGCACCACGTGCATACTTTTCGGGGACGGCGCCGGCGCAGCCGTCGTCCAGCCGGCTGAAGGCGGCTCCGAAAACGGGATACTCGCCACCTGCACCGGGACCGACGGCTCGCTCTGGCCGCTGCTCAACATCGAGGCAGGCGGCTCCGCGCTGCCCGCAAGCCCCGAAACCCTCGCCGCGCGCCGCGGATTCGTCCGGATGGACGGGCACACGATCTTCAAGTATGCGGTGCGCAACATGGCCGGCATCGCGGCCAGGGCCGTCAAGGAAGCGGGGCTTTCCACTTCCGACATCGACTGGATCGTGCCGCACCAGGCCAACATGCGCATAATCCAGGCCGTCGCCAAGAGCATGGACGCGCCGATGGAAAAGGTGGTCGCCAACATCGAACGCACCGGCAACACCACGGCGGCGTCGATCCCGGTCGCGCTCGACGAAGCGGTGCGCGACGGGCGCATCCGTCCCGGGCACAACGTGCTTTTCGTTGCGTTCGGCGCGGGGCTCACCTGGGCGGCCGGCGTTGTGCGCTGGGGCCTGTAGCGAAAAATCCCCCCGCGTCGGCGCCAGTGCCGCGGCGGGGCGCGACAATCTGACCAAAACAAACTGGAGGACCTGTCATGGCCGAAAAAACTCGACTAGTCGAAGCCCATCTCGTGAAAATCGAATTTTTCGACAAGGGGACCGCCTCCGCCCTGCGCAAGACCACGGCCCACACGCTCACGTCGGTGCTGCACTGGCCGCGCTACACGTACCAGCAGCGCATCGTCGCGCGCAAGGTCGAGGTCGAAGGCGCCGCGCGTTCCTATGCGCCGGAGGACTGGATCGACGCCGCGCTTTTCAAGGAGAGTCTCCAGCTCCCGAGCGCGGTCACTTTCCGCGTTTCGGTGCCGCTTGCGGCGGACGCCGTGGCCAAGGCTCTCGCCGCCGCCGCCAAGGCGGCCGCGGTCGCGCTTGGCGACATTGTGGAGGCGGCGGCGCCAGCCAAGTCCGTCGGCAAGGTGGCGGCGGCTCCGCTGGACGCCATTGGCGCGGTCCTGGCCGGGGTCGAGCCGGGCATTCTGGGCGAGGGCAGTCTGATTTTCGACGACGAACTTCTCGCGCGCGGCGGCGAGCGCGCGGTCGAGCTGCGCGCCCCGGCCACCGTCGAAAGGCGCGTCGCGGCTGGCGGCAAGTCCGCTTCGCGCTCGAAGGTCGTCCGCCGCAGGGGCGACGTCGTCGCGCGCCTCGTCGTAGCGTTTGTTCCGCTTTGAAAGGGAATCCTCCATGCCAATCTACGTCTATCAGGTGAGCGACGGTGAAAAGGGCTGCCGGAAATGCGCCTCGTCGTTCGAGTTGATCCAGTCCCTTCGCGAGAAGCCGCTGGAGAAGTGCCCGGACTGCGGCGCTCCGGTGCGGCGCGTCCCGGCGCCCGTGTCCGTCGGCTTCAGCCAGTCCAATCTCGACGACCGCGCACGCGCGGCCGGGTTCACGAAGCTCAAGCGCCTTGGAAAGGGCGAATACGAAAGGCAGTACTGACGCCATGAAGGGAATTGTCCTCGCCGGAGGGGCCGGCACACGCCTGCATCCGATCACGCGCGCCGTCAGCAAGCAGTTGCTGCCGGTGTACGACAAGCCTATGGTGTACTATCCGCTGTCGGTACTCCAGATGGCCGGCATACGCGACGTGCTGCTGATCTCGACTCCGGACGACCTGCCTCTCTTCAGACGCCTGCTGGGCGACGGCTCGTCCTTCGGCCTGCGTCTCAGCTACGCCGAGCAGCCGCGTCCAGAAGGCCTTGCCCAGGCTTTCCTCATAGGCGCCGATTTCATCGGCGGCTCGCCTTGCGCCCTGGTCCTTGGCGACAACATCTTCTTTGGCGACGGACTTCAGCGCGCACTGCGCGCGGCGGCGCATGCGGTCAGGGACGGCGGTGCCAGAATCTTCGGCTATCGCGTAAGCGACCCGGAGCGCTACGGCGTGGTGTCCTTTGACGAGGACGGTGTCGCCATCGACATCGAGGAAAAGCCGGCGCATCCGAAGTCCAACTGGGCGGTGCCCGGCCTCTACTTCTACGGACCGGACGTCGTGGAGAAGGCCCGCCGCGTCCGCCCCAGCGCCCGCGGCGAACTCGAGATCTCGACCCTAAACTTGATGTACCTGCGCGAGGGGCGCCTGGGCGTGAATCCGCTGGGACGCGGCATCGCGTGGCTGGACACGGGAACGCACGCGTCGCTGCTGGAGGCGTCCAATTTCGTTGAAACCATCCAGAACCGCCAGGGGATGAAAATCGCCTGTCTTGAGGAGATCGCCTGGCGCAACGGCTGGATATCCCGCGAAAAACTCCGCTCTCTCGGCGAGGCGATGGACAAAAACGACTACGGTCGCTATCTCGTGCGACTGGCTGACGGCGACGAGGGTCCGACGCCGAGATCCGTCGAATCCTCGAACCGCCGGATCGCCGGATCGCCGGATCGCTGAACCGCCGCTTCGCCGATTTCCCGACTCCATTTCCACCATCTCGTTCCCGCACAGCCGCAATGTCGAAGTTGAGCCGATTCCTGGCATCCGGAGCGCCCGAACCCGGAAGCGCCGCCACCATTTACACAGGCGACGAACTGCCGCCGCCTCCGCCGCTCTCGACGCGCGCCGACTGGATATTGGCTCTTGCGGTTTCGGCGGTGTTCGCGATCGTGTATCTTTGCACTTCGTCGCTGTGGGCGTTTCCGGGTTCCTCTGCGGATCTTACCTGCGTCGTGACCGGCGCGGTGCCGCTGCCGACTCCCTCCAACCAGGCGCTTGTCGCATTTCTGCGGCTTTTCGTGCCGCTGGGAGGCGCCCGCGCCGCGACGATTGCCGCGATTTTCGTGTCGTCGTTCACGCTTGGCGCGGTGTTTCTTTTCGCCAAGGGCGCATTCCAGGCCCTGATGGACGGCGCGTACGTCCGCGAGGCAGTGGAGGACGGCGCATACCACGCCGCCGCGCTGCCGCGCCTGGGCGGGATTGTGGCCGCGGTGGCGCTTGCGCTTTCGCCGCCGTTCTGGATCGCGTCCACGCGCGTTGAGTCGTATGCGTTCTATCTGCTGCCGCTGGTCGTCGCGGCGTGGCTGCTGATGCGTGGCGCGGCCGAGGACCGCCTCGGTCTGTCGGTCTGGGCCCTCGGCCTGTACGGGGCGCTTTGCACCCAGAGCGTCACCGCGATACAGTTTCTTCCGGCCATGGCGGTGCTGTGGCTGTACGGAGCGCTCGTCTCGCGGCGCCCGGCCTGGATCGGCCTGCTCGTTCCGCCGCTCGCGTTCTTAACGGCTTTCGTCCTGTCCGCATGGCTTTGCGTGACCGCATTCAAAAACGGCCCCGGTTACGAGCTGATGAACTACGACGGCAGCATCTGGGTGCTTGTGCGCTTCGTGCAGCCGCTACTTGGCGGTTCCATCGCCGCCATGACCCGCCCGCACTGGCTGATCATCGGATGCATGACGGTGCTTCCGTTCTTCGCGTGCGTCCTGGTGGGGCGCTTTTCCCTCTCCTCGCCCGATCGCTCCCCAGCCGTCGTTGCGATGAATCTGGCCATTTTCGCGGCGACGCTGATGGTTCTCTTTGGCTCGCGCTATTCGCCTTGGGGCCTGCTCGGATTCCAGCCGGAACAGGTCACCGCCTACGCCCTTTCGGCGATTTCTTTCGCGTACTGCGTCGTCGTCGCTCTGCTGCAGATCCTGTTCTTCAATTCCACGCTGCCGACCGAAAGGGAGGAATCTCTCGGTTCGGACGGCGATGCCGACTCGACCTCGGTGCCTTCTTCGACCCCGGCACCGACCGCCGCGCCTGCTGCCGCCCCGACCCCGGCGCCGGCTCCTGCGCCCGCGGACGCGGACGATGATGTCGACATCGGCGGCGACGCCACCGCGCCGTCCGGCGGGTATCATCCGGTGCTGAGCAAGTTCCTGCGTGGCGTTGTGCTCGCACTCTGCGCGCTTGTGCTTTTTCGCATTGGCGCCTTCGGGCTGGACGAGGCGGACGCGTCCGCCTCGAAGTTCCTGCGCACTTACGTGGACGCCGTGCTTGGCAGCATGAACGGCCGCGACATCGTCGTGACGGACTCCCTCTTTTCTTCTGTTTATCGTTTGCGCGCTCGCGAACTCGACCTTCCGCTGGAAATCCTCGACCTGTCGGAGGCTTCCGGATCCGCAACCCGCAAGCTGTTCCGCCGCTCGCTGGAAGACCCCGCGCTGGAAAACGCGCTCGACCTCGGCGCCTTTTCGTTCCTCCAGGAGTTCATCGGCAATTCTACGAACGCCGGGAAACGGGTGGCGCTGACATGGTTCCCGGACCTGTGGAACCTTGGTCCCTGGCGCATCTATCCGCGAGGACTGGTGTTTCTGGGCGCGCCGGAGTCCGCTCCGCGTCTGAATCCGCTTTCCGAGCCCGGTCCCGATCCGATCATGGCCAATCTCGCGGCGTACACCGAGTTCATATCGGGAATCGGCCCCGACCTCGACCGGGCCGACCTCTCCGCCAACCGAGCCACGGTCGCGCTTTCCAAGACCGTCCGCAGGCGCCTCTCGTTCGTTGGCAACAACCTGGCCTGGTACCTGGACGGCGCCGGCCGTGACGCCGACGCGCTCGCCCTGTGGCGCATGGTGCACCAGTTCGACCCGGAGAACATCTCGGCCATGCTCAATCTCTTTACCGCGCTTCGCGACAAACACATGGAGGAGGAGCGCGAGTCCGTGCGCAAGGAGCTTGACGAATTCCGCGCCCAGCTCCGTCGCCCGCTCCAGATCTGGGAGCTTTCGCGTTCGCAGGGCTACGTGACGAGTCCTGAGGCGTTTGCGGCGCTTGGCTGGTCGTGGGCGATGACCGGCCAGACAGCTCTGGCCGTGGGCACGATCGATTCGGCGCTGCGCGACTCCGACGAATCCGCGAAGACTCCGCTGTTGAGGATGCTGGCCGCGATCCACGCGCAGCGTGGCGATTTCGGAAAATCCGAGGAAACGTGGCTCGACGCCCTTCAGCGCAACCCCGATGACATCCAGTCGCTCTTCGGCCTTGCGTCGGCGCGCCTCTCTGATGGCCGTCCGGATGGCGTCGGCGAAGTCCTGGACAGGCTGGCCGAACTTGGCGTGGCTCCTGAAAAGCTGTTTCCGTTCAGGACGCAGCTGCTTCTCGTCGCCGGCAAGCCAGAAGAGGCCGCGGCGCAGGCCGAACTGCGCTTCCGCGAGAACCTGAACGACCCGGAGTCCGCTTTTGCGCTTTTCACGGCGCTCGTGCACGTGCATTCCGCCGTGGCCGACGAGCGCCGCCCCGAAATCCGCCGCCGCCTGAACGATCTGGCCGGACGCCTTTGCGAAACCGCCGCCGCCCGCACCCGCCAGGGTGCGATCGCCAAGGCGTCGCTCTTCATGATGGACAAGGACTGGCGCTCCGCTCGCGACGAATTCGACTTGGCGGACAAGTCGGCGCCGGGCGATCCGTCGATCATCGAGCAGCTTCTGCGCCTGGATTACGTCCTAAACGATTCCGGCGCGGCAGGCAGGCACGCGCGCGAACTCCTGCGCCTCGTGCCGGACCATGGTTTTGGCAACTACATCCTCGGTTCGCTCGCGTTGCGTGCCGCGAGCGTCTCGTCGGCCGTGGCGTTTCTGGAAAGGTCCGCCGCCGCATGGGAAAGCCCGCTTCCGCGCGGCGACCTGGCCTACGCCAAGTACCTGCTCGGCGACATTTCCTCCGCGCTCAAACTCGCCGACGAGGCGCTTTCCATGCGCGGCGACCTGTACAACGTGATGGACACGCGCGGGCTGGCGCTGCTTGCGATGGGGCGCAACGACGAGGCGGTGGAGGCGTTCGAGGAGGCGATTCGCATCAATTCCAACGACCCCGTGATACATCTGCACCTGGCGCGCGCCCGCTTCGTCGTCGGCGACCGCGACGCGGCCACGGAAATCCTCGACGCCGCCGAGCGGATCGACACTCGTTTCCGCAACGAGGATCTTGCCTTCTACAACGAACTGCGCGCCGATCTGCGTGGGCGGAAATAATCGCTGCCAACAGCCAACAAATTAGACAATTTGTCCGTAATCATGCACCAAGAACCAGATTTCCAGTCGCCCGGCTCCCAGCCTGACCCGCAGCCCCTTCACGTGGCTGCAGGATCTGCGCCTCCCCAGCAGCCCAGTTCCCCACTTGCCCAGCAGCCTCTTCACGGGGCTGCAGGATCTGCGCCTCCCCAGCAGCCCAGTTCCCCACCTGCCCAGCAGCCTCTTCACGGGGCTGCAGGATCTGCGCCTCCCCCACCTGCCCAGCAGCCCAGTTCCCCACCTGCCCTGCAGCCCCTTCACGTGGCTGCAGGATCCGGGGCCGCAGGCCCCGCCCGCGCCCTCTGCCTTTGCTCGGGCGGGCTGGATTCACTGCTGTGCCTGTGCGTTCTGCGCGAACAGGGCGTCGAGGCGGAAGCGGTGTCCTTCGCCTCTCCGTTCTACGCCAATCCGGAAGGCACAGCCCGCGCGTGTCGGCGCCTAGGCTTCAAGCACCATGTGCTAGACTTCACGGCCGACATTCTCGCGCTGCTGCATGATCCGCCGTCAGGTTTCGGTTCGTGCCTGAATCCGTGCATCGACTGCCATGCGCGGATGATCGGGCGCGCCTGGGAGTACGCGCAGGAGAATGGATTCGACTTCGTGGCCACTGGCGAAGTGCTCGGGCAGCGCCCAATGTCGCAGCAGCGCGGCCCTCTCAACCGGGTGCGCAACCTCTCCGGCGCCGGCGACCACCTGCTGCGCCCGCTTTCCGCAAAGCTCCTGGACCCCACCGCACCGGAGCGCGAAGGACTTGTCGACCGCTCGCGCCTGCTTGATCTGCAAGGCCGCAACCGCAAGCCGCAAATGGCGTTGGCCGTCAAGTACGGCATACGCGACTATCCGTCGCCCGCGGGTGGATGCAAGCTCACGGAGCCGAATTACTGCCGCCGCCTCAAGAATCTCATGGAACACGAGGGACTTGGCGACGCGCGGCTTGTCGAGGCCTGCAACCACGGCCGTCATTTCCGCTTCCCAGGCGGAACCCTCGTCGTGCTTGGGCGCGACCGCGCCGACAACGAGTTTCTTCGCACCGCGCTGCGCGGCGGCGACGCCACGCTGCGCTCCGTGAACGTGCCCGGTCCCACCGCGCTGGCCGTGCGGCCCGTCGAGGGCGACCTTCCGTCCATAAGGGCTCTTGTCGCGGCGTATTCCGACTCCAGGGGCGTCGGCCGGATCGTCGTGCGCCAGCTTTTTGCGGCCGTGCATCCGGAGGAGTTTTCCGTCGAGCCTGGTTCTCGCGACGCGTTCGCGGAGTTCATGGTCTGACGCAATGCGGGTTTCCGCGGGACGGGCGTGAACGGCGGCGACGGCAGACGGCATTCCGGTGACACGGGCGGGGGGCGCGACGCCTTTGAGCGCCTGGTCGCCGAATACGGCGGCGAACTTGTCTCCCTAGGCGCGCGCCTTTCGGGAAATCGCGAGGAAGCACGCGACCTCGTGCAGGAGGCGTTCATCAGGCTCTCCCGCGAATGGCGCGGCGATTCCTTCGAGCCGTCCGCCGCCATCCGGGCCTGGCTGCGCCGGACCGTGCACAATCTGTCCGTCGATTCGGTGCGCGGTGCCGCGCGTCGCGCGGCGTTGCACGAACGCAGCGCCGAGCGCATTTCTGAGCACGTTCCCCCGGCGCCCGGCCAGGGCGGCGACGGCGGCGTTCCGGACGCCGCGGCGGAGGCCGCGGAAGCGTTGCGCCTTCTGCCCGCGCGCGAGCGCCAGCTTGTTGCCCTAAAGGTCTACGAGGGCCTTTCCTACCGCGAAATGTCGGACCTCACGGGCATTCCCGAAGGCACCGTCGGCTATCTTTTGCACGAAGCGATGAAAAAACTAGCCGCGCATCTTGCGCGAAAGGGGGCTTTGCGATGAACCAGGATCCCGGCAAAAACAATCTCCCCGCCAGCCCGCAGCATGGCTTCCCACCTGCCCCGCAGCCCCTTCACGGGGCCGCAGAAACCCCGCAGCATGGCTCCCCACCTGCCCTGCAGCCCCTTCACGGGGCCGCAGGAACCCCGCAGCATGGCTCCCCACCTGCCCCGCAGCCCCTTCACGGGGCCGCAGGAACCCCGCAGCATGGCTCCCCACCTGCCCTGCAGCCCCTTCACGGGGCTGCAGGAATCGAAAACTGGCTTCGCGCACATGATCCGGCGCTCGGGGTCCCGCCGCGCGGGTTTTCGCCAAGGCGTGCCCGCGTCGTGGTTTTCACCATGCGGCATCCAGTAGCCGGGTGGCTCTGGTTGCATCACCGCGGCGTGTCGCGCGCCGCCGCAATTGTGCTTGTGGCCGCGGTGCTGGCGGCACTGCTTTCGATGCGAGCGCGCGAAAGGCGCGCCCTGCCGCCGGTCGCGCTGGGCGTGGCGCCGGCCGAGGAGACCGCGCCAGTCGGCTGGGCCGAACTTCGGGAGCTCGCGGTTGACGAAGCCCCGCCCGCGGCGGATGACGATCCACCGGTTCCAGCCAATTCCGAGCTGCCGCCGCCACCTGCCGTTTCTTTTCCCGACGGTCCGCCACGGAGCGACGTGCAATGACGAAAGATTCCCTTCTTGTGGTTTCCCCGAACTGGCTCGGCGACGCCGTGATGGCCCTGCCAGGTCTGCGCCGCCTTCGCCGCGAGCGTCCGGACTCCTCCATCTGCATTTTCTGCCGGCCGGGCCTTGCGTCGTTCTGGGGCGCGGTGTCCTCCGTTGATTCGGTGGTTGCCTTTCCGAAGGGGGAAATGCTCGCGGCGGCGCGCCGTCTGCGCTCGTTTCGGTTCGCCAGGGCGTTTCTTCTGCCCAATTCCATTCGTTCGGCGCTCGTGGTGCGCCTCTCGGGAATCCCGCGCCGCCGCATTCGCGGCACCGCGCGCTCCGTCGCGCGCCGCATCCTCGTCGGGGAAGCGGTGCGCTTTTCCCCGGCGGAGGCGAAAATGCACCAGGCGCTCGAATACGCGAAGATTCTGTGCGGCTCTCCGGAATGCGACTTGCGGGGCGACTGCGGATTTTCCCCGCCCGCCGCGCCGGATCTTCTGGAACGTCTTGGCATCGCCCCCGCCACGGCGTCTGGCGCCCCGCTG
Source organism: uncultured Verrucomicrobiota bacterium (assembly GCA_946624575.1). Taxonomy (GTDB): domain Bacteria; phylum Verrucomicrobiota; class Kiritimatiellia; order RFP12; family UBA3636; genus UBA3636. Next base: position 11,516 of record CAMOSH010000017.1, on the reverse strand, counting down.
GTTGGGCTGGTCCCCGGAGCTGCGCGCGGGCCGTCCAAGCGCTGGCCAGGTTTCGCCGACGCCGCGAAAATCATCCGCCGCGAATTGCCCGCCGTCCGCTTCGCCGTGTTTGGTGGCCGCGGCGAGGAGCGCACGTGCGCAGACCTTGCCTCCGCGCTTGGCGCGCCCGACGCCTGCGGCCGCACTTCGTTAGCGGAATTCGCCGCCGCGCTCGCCTTCTGCGACTGCGTGGTCTGCAACGACAGCGGCGGAATGCACTTGGCCGCCGCCGCCGGCGTTCCGGTCGTGGCGGTGTTCGGCAAGACCGATCCAGACAAAACTGGTCCCGTGGGACGCGCCGCGACAGTGGTGCGCGCCGAAGGGGTGCGCGTCTCTCGTGCGATCGCGCGAGACGACCCGGAAGCCGTCGCCGCGCTGGCGTCGGTTTCCCCGGAGCGCGTCGCTGAAGCCGTGCTGCGGGCGCTGGCGGGAGAGGGTGCTCGCCGATGACGGCTGGGCGCGGCACTGCGGAAGCCCTTTCCGGCGCGGCGGCGCAGGCGCTGCGCGACGCGCTTGCGCCGGCCTGGCCCATGGCCGGCGCGGCCACGCCGCCAGGCGCCGGAACCGCCGCACTTGCCGTCGCCATTGCCCGCGACGTTCGCGTCCCGTGCGTTCTGGTAGTCGCGTCCGGAGCGGCGGAACTGGAGAGCTTTGGCGCTGATGCTGCCGCCATGCTTGGTCCAGGCGACTCGCTTCGCGTCTTCCCGATGTCATCGGAGGACGCCGCCGCGTCCCCCGCGTGCGAAGCGGCGCGCATCCGGGCGATGGCCGCGCTTTCCGCGCGTGGCCGTGACCGGCCGGTGTCCCTCGTTGTCGCTACCTGCGCCGGCGCTCTGCCGCAGCGGTGCGTCGATCCCGCGCAGATGCTCGCGAGGTCGCTCAGGCTTGAAAGCGGCGCCGCGCCCGCGCCTCCCGATGGCGGCGCCGCGCCCGACGGCCCCGAAGGGCTTTGCGGCTGGCTCGCGGCGGCCGGATATCGCCGCGCCCCAGAAGTCTATGAAACTGGCGTCTTTGCGTCGCGCGGCGGCGTGGTTGACGTCTGGCCGACCGCCGCGCTCGTGCCGAGTCGCGTCGAATTCTTCGGCGACCAGGTTGATTCGATCCGCACTTTCGATCCGTCGACGCAGCGTTCGAGCCGACGCATCGATTCGCTCGTCGTCCCGCCCATGCGGCCGCCGGACGACCTGGGCGCACTGCTGCACGAGCGGCTCCCGGACGGCGCGTGCGTGCTTTGGACTGCGCCGGAGGCCGCTTCGGATCCCGCCGCCGCCGAGGCGCGCGCATTCTTTGGCGGTCGCGGCTTCAGGCAGCTCTTTCTCGGCCTTCCGGAGCCCGTCGGCGCAATGCGCGCCAGGCTGCCGTTCGTCGACGTGTTTTCGCTACCGGGTCTCACTGCCGACATGGCTGCATCCGGCGACTGGATCGATCCGGATGCCGCCGAGGCGCGCCGCGCCGCTGTCGTTTCGTGCGCCGCAAGGTGCGCGGTGGCCGGAGCGATCGTACACGTCTGGGCAGATACCGACGGCGCGGTCGCCAATCTGCGCGAGTCCGCCGCGGCTCTCTACGCAGTGGCCGATTTGCGCGCCCGCCCGATATCCGGCGGCTTCGCGATTTCAACCGGTGGCCAGACCGCAGCCCCTGGCGAAATTTGGCTTTCGCAGGCGGATGTGTTCGGCGTGGCAAAGCGCGCCGCCGCCCGCCGCGCTCCGCGCGAAGCGGACGGCCCAGCTTCTGGCGGCGGCGGTTCCCTTGGAGTTGGCATAGCCGCTGCGCTCGACGCCACCATGCCCGCCGCCGCGTTCGACCGTCCCGCCGACTCCGGCGCCGACTCCGACGCTGCTGGCTCTTCCGCCGCCGCCGAGGCGCTGGCCTCCCGCATTCTCGAAACGATCCAGCGCGGCGACTACGTGGTGCACGAGGAGTACGGCATCGGGCGGTATCTGGGCACGGATCGCCTCGAAATCGCCGGAAAGTCGCGCGAAACCCTGGTCATCGAATATGCCGGCGGATCCATTCTACACGTGCCGCTGTCACGCGCGAATCTCGTTTCGCGCTATTCCGGCGCGGGCGACGAATTGACCGTTGTCCTGCACGAAATAGGCTCAAAGCGTTGGGCGGCGCAGAAGGCCGCGGCCGCCAGGTCAATTGAGCGCCTGGCCGCCGAAATGCTCAACCGCCAGGCGCGCCGCAAGACTCTGCCCGGGCGCCCGTTTGCCCACGAAACGCCATGGCTCGCGCAGTTCGAGGCGTCTTTCCCGCACCGCGAGACTCCGGGTCAGGCCGAATGCATACGGCAGGTGCGCGAGGACATGGAAAGCCCGCACCCCATGGACCGCCTCGTCTGTGGCGACGCCGGCTACGGCAAGACGGAAATCGCCATGCGCGCGGCGTTCATCAGTGCCATGCAGGGCCGTCAGGTGGCGGTCCTGGTGCCGACGACCGTCCTGGCGCAGCAGCATTACTCGCTTTTCCGCGACCGTTTCGCCCCTTGGCCGGTCACGATCGCGCTGCATTCCTCCACCGAGTCCGATTCCCGCCGCGCCAAGGTCGAGCGGGGGCTCGCATCCGGAGCCATCGACATCGTCGTCGGCACTCACGGCATCCTTTCCGAACGCGTCGTGTTCAAGGATCTCGGCCTCCTGGTGGTGGACGAGGAGCAGCGCTTCGGCGTCAGGCAGAAGGAACGTCTCAAGGAGCGCAGCGAGATGGTGGACGTACTTTCTCTTTCCGCCACCCCCATCCCGCGCTCGCTGTATCTCGGGCTCGTCGGAGCGCGCGATCTGTCGCTGCTCCGGACGCCGCCGCCGGGGCGCGTCCCCATTCGCACCCGCGTGGCCGCCAAGTCCGATGACATCCTGCGCGAGGCCATTGGGCGCGAACTCGCGCGCGGCGGGCAGGTCTTCTACCTGCACAACCGCGTGGCCACGCTGCCTCTTGTGGCGGGGCAGCTCAGGCAGTTGTTCCCGGGTCTGCGCATCGGAATGGGGCATGGCCGGTTGCCGCCCGCCGAAACCGCCGCCGCCATGATCGAATTTGCCGAGGGCAGGCAGGATCTTTTCCTTTCGACCACGATTGTGGAAAACGGCATCGACGTGCCGCGCGCCAACACGATAATCGTGGAGAGGGCGGACCGCTTCGGCGTGGCCGACCTCTATCAGCTGCGCGGTCGCGTCGGGCGCTCGGACGTCCAGGCCTGGGCGTATTTCCTCGTTCCGGACGGCGGTGCCGTCACTGGCGACGCCCGCCAGCGCCTGGAGGCCCTGGAGGCGGCTTCGGAACTGGGATGCGGTGTGTCGCTCGCCATGCGCGACCTCGCATTGCGCGGGGCCGGCAATCTGCTCGGCGCGGAACAAAGCGGCCACATTGCCGCCGTTGGCTTCCGGCTCTACTGCCAGCTGTTGCGGCGCGCCGTGGCCAAGCTGCGCGGCGAGGCGCCGCCGCTGCTGGTGGACGTGGAGCTGGATTTGCCGTTCCTTTCCGCCAATCCGGGCGACGGCGGCGGCTGTGCGCCCGCTTTTCTCCCGGAGTCATACGTCTCCGGCGATTCGGCGCGCATCGATTTCCACCGCCGCCTGGCGGAATGTTCGTCGGAGGCGGAGCTCGACGCCTTCGTTTCGGATGTGACCGATCGTTATGGCGCAGCACCGCAGGAGGCCCGCCGCCTCTACGCGACCGCGCGTCTGCGCATCCTGGCCGCGGAACGCGGCATCTCGCGCATCCGCGCCGAATCCGGCACAAACCGGATTTTCATGTATCGCGGCGAAGCGCCGCTGCGCGCCGCCGGCGCGATTCCCGAGCTTGCGGGTCGCGCTCCGGACGAACTGCTCGCCTCTGCGCTTCGCCTCGTTTCCGCCGTCGCTAAAGCAGCCCAAGTTCCTGGATGAACGGCAGCAGCGTGTGCGTGACGACGTGGTCGTTGAGGCGATGCCCGCCGTGAAACGTGCGCGACATTCCAGGGTAATGCCGCTCGAATTCCGGTCGCGTCAGCGCCGAAAGGACAGTGTCCTCGTCGCCGAACAGTCCGTGGCAAAGCGTCCGGTCGTCGTCCGTCACGCCGTCGAACTGATGCGCCTCCATTTCCTGATAGTGCGCTATGATTTCCTTCGTGATGTGGAATTCAGTCTCGCCGTCGCTCCTACGGCTCATCCATTTGTGTTTGCCCACGTGCAGTATGTCGTATTTCTTCGACAGCCAGAACGACGGATTCACGCAGATACGGACGAATCCCCGCAATTGCTGCGCGTACGTGCCGCCCAAGGACGTGCCGATCGTCAGGTCCGGCATTTCGTCGTAGGCAAGCGCCTCCAGCATCGGGAAGGCGACCGCAGGATCGACCGGAATGTCGGGCGCCAGCACCGTTGCGCGGTGCGCCGGATCGACTTTTTCCCAGAATTCGCGTCGTAGCAGTCCGACGGTGCCGCTCGATCCCGACGATCCGAATCCGTGCAGGTACAGGATTTTCTTCATGACAAGGAGTGGGGGTGTTTTGTCGCGTCCATGCGCGCGATTCTGCCCGTTCCCCTGGCAAATTGCAACAATCCGCCTGGCGCTGTGCGAAACGATTGACATGGCGTGAACGCGGGGCGATAATCCCGCCCGCCGCGTGCAAATGCGCCCGGCGAACGCAGGCAAATCCAATACCGAAGACAAAAATGAAATCCCGCAAGAAGGCCGCTTCCCGGACCGCGGCGAAGGCTCCTGCCGCGATTCGCGGCACCCTGATCTCCCTCGAGACCCCGAATTCGTCGCTCGTCCTGGCCAAATCCGGTGATGTGTGGACTTTCGCCCACCTCGGCGCGAAGGCCGCACGTCCGGCTGACTTCGCCGCGCTTGCGGCGGTGCGCCCGGATGTCGGCACCGATCTTGGCATCCCGACGGACGAGACCTATCCCGCTTTCGGGTCGAGCCGCGGCCCTGCGTCGAAATCCAACCAGTCCGAAAAGCGCGGCGCCATCCAGGTGCGTCACGTCGACGGCAATTGCTCGGTCTGCTGGAAGTGCGTTCGCGCGTCGGAGATCCCCGAGGGCGGCGCGTCGCGCCATGTCGCGCTCGAACTCGCCGATTCCGCGCATACGGGTTTTTGCGCGGTTCAGCATTTCCGCGCGTGGGCCGACTGCGACGTCTTCGAGTCCTGGGTCGAAATAACCAACGGCGAGGATGGCCCCGTCGCGCTTTCGCGCATGGATTCCTTCGGCTTCTCCCTCGCTAACCTGGCGGAGCGCTTCCACGTGCTGTCGCTGGGCGGCGCCTGGGCCAACGAGGCGAACGTCTCCGAATGCGAAGTCAAGTGCTGCCAGGAGCTTCGCCTCGGTTCGACGAGCGGTGTCCGCGACGCCTGGGAGAACAATCCCGCGTTTTTCCTTTCCCTTGGCGACAGCCCCGCTTCCGAGGAGTCCGGCCGGGTCTTCGCCGGGGCGCTTTGCTGGAGCGGCGCCTGGGCGATCTCGTTCCGGCACCTGGCCACTCACGAGCTTCAGTTCAATGCGGGCGCCGCGAACCTTTCCGGCCCGTACATTCTCGACGCTGGCGCGTTGATCGAGCTTCCGAAATTCGTGTTCACGTGGTCCGGCGCCGGCAAGGGGCCGGCGACGCGCGCCTTGCACCGTTGGGCGCGTCTCCATCGCCTGCCGCACCCCGGCGAGCGCGACGTCCTCCTCAATGCCTGGGAGGGTGCCTATTTTGACTTCGACGAGGCGAAGCTGCACGACATGATGGACGGCACCAAGGCGCTTGGCGGCGAGCTTTTCGTCGTCGACGACGGTTGGTTCGGGCGCGGCAAGTTCGCGCGCGACAATGACAAGGTCGGTCTCGGCGACTGGTTCGTCAATCCCGCCAAGCTTCCCAACGGCCTGGCCGCTCTGGCCAAGGAGGCGAAAAAGCGCGGTCTCAAGTTTGGTCTCTGGTTCGAGCCTGAGATGGCGAACACCAGGAGCGAATTGATCGAGGCTCATCCCGACTGGTTCCTGCAGGAGCCCGGTCGTCCAGTTCGCAAGGGCCGCGGCGACGACCAGGTCGTTCTCGACATGGCGAATCCCGCCGTGTGCGACGAGGTGTTCCGCATAATCGACGGGACGATCCGCCAGATCGGCTCTCTCTCCTACATCAAGTGGGACGCAAACGCCGATTTCATGAACGTCGGCTCCGCGTATCTTGGTCCGGAAAAGCAGGGCAATCTCTGGTTCGACTACACGCGCGGCGTATACGGTCTTTTCGCGCGCCTCCGCGCCGCGCATCCGGAAATCGTCTTCCAGGCCTGCTCCTCGGGCGGGGCTCACTGCGAGTACGGTTTCCTTGAATACGCCGACGAGTTCTGGGGCTCCGATGACAGCTGCGCCCAGCAGCGCGTCTTCATCCAGTGGGGCGAGGGCCAGTTCTATCCGGCGTGTTGCATGGCCGCGCACGTGACGGCCGTTCCCAACCACCAGACGAACCGCACGGCGTCTCTCAAGTTCCGCTTCGACGTCGCGATGAGCGGTCGCCTCGGCTTTGAGCTGCACCCGAAGAACATGTCCCCGGAGGAGATCGCGTTCGCGAAGCGCGGAGTCGAGACGTACAAGCGCCTGCGCCCCGTGGTTCAGCGTGGCGATCTGTACCGCATCGCGTCGCCGTACGATGGCGACCACGCCGCGCTCGCGTACGTTTCCGAAGATCGCCGTCGCGCCGTGGCGTTCGTCTACGGTCAGAACCGCCGCTGCCGCGGAGGCGCGCCGGATCCGCTGCGCCTCTCCGGTCTCGACCCCGCGCGCCGCTACAGGGTGGAGGAGGTCAATCTTGAGGAGGAAGGCAAGGCGACGCATCTGCGCGGTCTGCAAGGCGTCGTTCTCGGTGGCGACGCCATTGCCGCCGATGGCGTGCCCTTCTATCTCGGGCCGGGCGACGATTCGATCGTGGTCGAGTTCACCGCAGTCTAGCGGGCCGGCCGTTCGCCTAACATACTCTCCGTTTTCGGGGAATCGCGCTTTCCGGTTTGCGCGGGCTTTCGGCGCAGGCGGCGACCTGCGCCGGAAGCCTGAGCCGGAGCGCGGCGCGCCGTGGTCGGGAACTGCGCGGCGCGGCGGCTGATTGTTCTTGCATGTCGGGGGATGCGATGGTAGAATCCGCGAGTCGTAATCTGCAATCCTCTACAGACCATGAACGACAACTTGCCACCACCGGTGTCCGTCCGCGCCGCAGACGCCTCCGCAGTCGAAATTTCAACCCGCCCAGGCGTCCTTGCCGTGTTTGCGCTCGTGACTCGCGTGGCGCTCAAGCGCTTTGCCGAAAAGCTGCCGCCGTCGTTCGATCCCAATGGCGGTTTCGCGGCCCGGCTTGACGAGGCGGCGCGGGAGGCGGCGTCCGCGCTTGCGCGCGCGGCGGCCGGCGAGCCGGGTGAACCGGTGCTTCTGGAGCGCGCCCTTGGCCGCGAAGGTGTCCTGCGCTCTGATGTCGAATTGTGGTTCGCGGCGTCCGGTTGCCTGCCTTGGACGTGGGAGGAAGCGTCTGAGGCGTCCGATGTGCAGCCGCCGCGCCCGCGCGCGTCGTCGGATCCGATTCGCGCCCGGCTTCAGGCCGTAGAGGACACCCTTCGCGAATACGACCGCTGGCTTGCCAGCGGAGCTTCGGCGCCGGATTCGGCGAATGTGGCGCTGCTTCTGCTCGAGCGTCTGCGCGCGGCCACGCTTCTGCGCCTGCTGTCGCTTCGCGGCGTCTCTCCGCGACGTTTTCGCCCGGGCGGGGCGTCGGATTCCGGCGAAGACGCCGCCGATGCCGCGGCCGCCCGCATGGAGGGACTTTCATCGGCGGTTTCCGGCTTCCCCAATGCAGGCGGTGGCGTGGCCCAGTCCAAGCGTCCCGGAGCTCCGGCCGCCGCCGCTCCGGCCGACGGAAAGCCGCCTCGTTGCCCGAAATGCGGCGCTCCGATGCGCAAGCGCGTGAAACGCGACACTGGAGAGGCGTTCTGGGGTTGCTCGGAATACGCCGCCGGATGCCGCGGCACCCGTCCCATTGCCTGAGTCGCGTGGCGGAATGCCCGCGTTCGCGAAATCATGTCACCATCGGTCGGAAGCTTCGCTCCATGAGTCTGGCGTACATCCCGAAAAGTCCTGACCCGACGGCATTCATGTTTTCCGCGATGCCGTGCGACGCCGAGAACCGCAGCGTTCCCGCGGGGCTCTGCGGCAGCGTCGCATTGTGGAATCCCGGCGGCCCCGTGGGTCGGTATTGGCGGGACGTGACGCTTGCCGCGTGGACTGTCTTCAGAATTTAACTCTCAAACCGTCAATGCTTCATCTGGTAGCAACTCCGATCGGAAATCTTTCCGACATGCCACCGCGGGCGCTTGAGGCGCTCAGGGGCGCGTCGGTCGTCGCCTGCGAGGACACCCGGCGCACATGGCAGCTTCTGGCTCATTTCGGGATTCCGAGGCCGGAAATGATGCTCTCGTATCGCGAAGGTCAGGAGCGGAGTGCGGGCGAAAAGATACTCCGGCTTCTGCGCGAAGGTCGCGATGTGGCCCTTTGCACCGACGCCGGCATGCCCTGCGTCTCTGATCCCGGTTTTCGGCTCGTTCGCGACGCCGTGGTAGAAGGCATTCCGGTCACGGTGGAACCGGGGCCTTGCGCCGCCGTTGCCGCTCTTGTGTTGTCCGGACTGCCGACTTCCAGCTGGACTTTTCTTGGATTTCCGCCGCGCAAGCCCGGACCCGAACGGCGTTTTTTTGAAGCGGAGTCTGAAAGTGTCCACACGCTGATTTTCTACGAATCCCCGTTCCGAATCGGCAAGACCCTTGAAGCGGCTGCGCAGGTGCTGGGCGCAGACCGGCAGGCTGCGGTTTGTCTGGAAATCACGAAAAAATTCGAACGCGTTGAACGTGGAACGCTTGACGCGCTGGCGAAAAAGTTTCTGGCGTCCCCGCCCAAAGGCGAAATAGTGGTCGTCGTCGCCGGAAAACAGCGGGAAAAACACTCCGCCGACGATGGCACTGACGAGCCGGACTAGAGCTTTCCACCTCCGCCCTCGCCGCCGCATCAAACCGAAACGACCATCTTCCTTGGATGTCGGATCGGCCTAGAGCTCAACGCCCCGCCCTCGTCGCCGCATCAAACCGAAACGACCATCCTTCTTGGACATCGGATCGGTTTAGAGCGGAACGCTCTGCCATCGCCGCCGCATCAAACCGAAACGACCATCCTCCTTGGATATCGGATCGGCCTAGAGCGCAACGCTCTGCCCTCGCCGCCGCATCAAACCGAAACGACCATCCTCCTTGGATATCGGATCGACCTAGAGCGGAACGCTCTGCCATCGCCGCCGCATCAAACCGATATGACCATCCTCCTTGGATATCGGATCGGCCTAGAGCGAAACGCTCTGCCATCGTCGCCGCATCAAACCGAAACGACCATCCTCCTTGGATGTCGGATCGGCCTAGAACAGAAACGCTAGACCGACAGAATAAACAATCAGAGCAAGTTCAATTTTCTATGGACAGATGTTCATTTCTGCGAATCCGGGTTGCCGGCTTGGTGGTTTGGATTCGACCGTTATGCGTAAAACGGCACCCCAGGCCTGTTGCAAGCCCATGACTTGCCGGCATGAACCGGCCCCTGCCGTTCATCCCTCGCCTTTACTAGCCAGTTTTATTCCGACCGTAGTGTCAATTTAGTTCTCGCCTTGCCGTTGATCCCGCGCCTTCGCTTACCAGTTTTATTCCGACCGTAGTATCAATTTAGTTCTCGCCCTGCCGTTGATCCCGCGCCTTCGCTTACCAGTTTTATTCCGACCGTAGTGTCAATTTAGTTCTCGTCCTGCCGTTGATCCCGCGCCTTCGCTTACTAGTTTTATTTCGACCGTAGTGTCAATTTAGTTCTCCCCCTGCCGTTGATCCCGCGCCTTCGCTTACCAGTTTTATTCCGACCGTAGTGTCAATTTAGTTCTCGCTTTGTTGTCTTGTCCTGTTTTCGCTCGCCGTCTTGTTGTCTATGCTGTCACGCTTCCTTTTGTGTCAAGCCGTCGTAGCCTCGCCAATCTAACGGCTTCCCGCGCGGCTTCGTATATTTCCTCTCGTTGCTCCTTGCGTTCGGCTAGGAGTCGTTCAAGCGCTGTCGCGGTCCTGCCGTTAGCGCCTGCAAGAAGTTCGGCGGCCTTTTTGCGCGCTTCGTCAATTTTTCTACGACCGGCTTCGGACAGATGTCTCTCCACATTGTCCTGATGTGCTTCCGGTTTCGGATTCTCCAGAAGTGCGGTCGCAGGGACCGGATCGCTAATCCCATGTTCTTCGCGGAATGCGGCGGCGAGTCTGCGAAATCGCATCAGAGATCCGTAGTGGAGCATGAGCTGTGGGCAGTTGGTTTCGAGCCAGCCCTTGAGTCCGGGCTTACGACCGACGATTTCACCATTCCGGTCGCGGATGAGGCTGCTGTCAACAGATGATTCGGCGTCCAGCAAAAGTGATCCCAGCCTAATCTTTTCCGCAACTTTTCCGTGCCCGCGCGTCGCTTTCCACCCAGCAATAATCATTGCCGGATCCGGCGGCGCCAACAGCGAACGCGAGCATAGCCTCCGGATCGGAGCGCCCTTGCGCGCGCGATGGCGTTCCCCAGGTGCGTGGGGTGGATGAAGCAAGTTTTCCAGTTCCATTTTCCCAATGGATCCGTTGCGAATGCGGCGACGGATGTCCAGCGTGTCTCCAAGCGATTCAAGCCCCTTCTCGATGATTTCCACCACTGGGGTTTTGCAATCGGGATGAACCGTGTAGGCACCAAGCAGTTGCATGACTTCGCCAAAGAATTCGTCTATCCATAGAGACCAAGCCTTTTCTCGGCGTAGTTTTGCACGTTGGTGTGCGGCGAGTGCGCGGTTGGACTCCCAGGTCCCTTTTTCCTCCGCCCTGGCGGCGGAGAATTCCGACACCGCTTCTTCGTAAGCGGCGTTGTCCCATGAGTCGGCAGCGGCGATTTCAATAACGCGGGCCACGAAGCGTTTTCTTGCCACGGCTATTCTGGACTGTCTCTCGGCGCAAATCTTTTTTGCCGCTCGGGAGTTCAGGATGTTCAACACCGATTCGACGGCCAAAAAAGCGCCAGCTCCGGAAACAAGCGGCAACCGAAAAAGCGCGGTGATCCTTTCGAGGGATGCGATGGCGGCGTTGGGTGGTGCCGAACCCGGGCGCAGTCTCTTGGAGCGTGGAGCCGGAATTGCGGACAATCGTCTTGATTCTGACTTGCTGGACGGTAGGGAGCGAGTGCGTTTCATGGCTATTGTTGCGATAGGGGTGCTGGGTCTGGAAAAGGTGTTTTGGCGCAGGGATGGCAATGCGACGAGAACCGATACAGGATTGGCAATGGGCGCTGGAGGAGTGCAGTGCGGACCAGGGATTGCAAATTGAAACTACGGGCGGAATGATAAACATTTGAGGGGTGGAATGCAATGAAAATCGGCGGATGGGGTGTGACCAAACTTTGTCATCCCCTTTGACGAGATGGTGATGGCGGAATGGC
>CAMOSH010000016.1 GCA_946624575.1 uncultured Verrucomicrobiota bacterium | reverse complement strand
GAGTTCGCCGCCCCTTTGCGGCTTTGCGCCTCTGCATTGAAAATGAGGCCCGCGCAGTGCGCGAGCCCTTGTCTTTTCGTTTTCGCTAGTATTGGCGCATCGTCACCGCGAGAGTGCGGAAAAAGACCCCGGCGTGGTCTTGATGACCACGCCGGGTAGACGATGGACGACAAGCAACCCTACCGGGCGCAAAACAGCTCGAATTGACGCTAGCCGAAGGCCTGCGTCAAGTCGGCGATAATGTCGTCGGAGGCCTCCAGTCCAACGGAAAGACGAATGAGGCCCTCCGGGATGCCGGCCGCCGCAAGCTGTTCGGAAGTGAGCTGCCTGTGGGTATGGCTCGCCGGATGCAGAACGCAGGTGCGACTGTCGGCGACATGTGTCTCGATGCTTACGAACTTTAGCCTGTCAATGAAGGCGCCAGCCTGTTCGCGGGTGCCCTTCAGGGCGAAAGCGATAACGCCGCATGTGCCATTGGGCATGTACTTGAGTGCCAAGGCGTGGTCGGGACTGTCTGGAAGTCCGGGATAGTTGACCCAATCAACTTCGGGGCGGCTCTTCAGGAATTGCGCGACCTTGAGTGCGTTTTCGCAGTGGCGCGGCATGCGGAGGTGAAGCGTTTCAAGACCGAGATTGAGGAGGAACGAACTGAATGGCGACGCCTGAGACCCCAAATCGCGCATCAACTGCGCGACCAGCTTCGTCGTGTACGCGAGCTTTCCGAACTTCTTCGTGTATGTGAGTCCATGATAGGAATCGTCCGGCGTGGTCAGTCCCGGAAACTTGTCGGCATGGGCGTCCCAGTCGAAAGTGCCGCCATCGACGATGACGCCGCCAGTCTGAGCAGCGTGCCCGTCCATGTACTTGGTGGTGGAATGGGTCACGATGTCGGCGCCCCATTCGAACGGACGGCAGTTTATCGGCGTGGGGAAAGTATTGTCCACCACGAGCGGAACGCCATGCGAATGTGCGAGACGGGCGAACTTCTCGATGTCGAGAACCCGGACGCCAGGATTTGTCAAGGTTTCGCCGAAGAACGCCTTGGTGTTGGGGCGGAACTTTCCGGCCAGCTCCTCCTCCGGAAGATCCTGATCAACCAGCTCCACCTCTATGCCCATCTTCTTCATGGTGACGGTGAAGAGGTTGGAAGTGCCGCCGTAGATCGCGGCGGTGGAAAGGACATGGTCGCCGGCGCCGGCGATATTGAACAAGGCATAGAAATTGGCGGCCTGACCGGACGAGGTGAGCATCGCGCCGACGCCACCTTCAAGTTCGCGAATCTTGTCGGCCACTACGTCATTGGTCGGATTCTGGAGTCGGGTGTAGAAATAGCCGGCCTGCTCCAAGTCGAAGAGCCTGCCCATCTCCTCGCTCGTGGAGTAGCGCCACGTCGTGCTTTGGTAGATGGGGAGCTGGCGAGGCTCTCCATTCTTGGGCTTCCAACCGCCCTGAATGCAAATGGTGTCTGGTTTCAATTTCATGGCTTGAGGGATTTCGATGTTTGTAACGTCGTGACGGGAAACCGGATTTTTTTTGGGACTCCGGGACGAACGCCGGGGCGAATCATAGCAGGTCGCGGCATTCACGGGCAAGAATTGTTTTGCGCCGCTTGCACGCGAGAGGAGAGCGTGGTAGCATTCCGCCCGTCACGGCGGTATGACCGCCACGGTGCCTTGCGTCGGCGGGTTGCCTACGCAGTAGGGCAAAACAAAAAACATCCACACGCGAAACATCGCAAAATGAAGAAAATCACCGCACTCTGCCTGGCCGGACTCGTCGCCGTCGCCACCATGCAAACCGCCGCCGCCCGCGATGCTGGCGGAATTTCCGGTGGCCTTGTGGGCTGCTGCTTCGGCATCCGCACCGCCGCCGCCTGGAACGAAGGCAAGAACCTCGAACTCCGCGAATGGATCCGGATCATCCCGTTCGTCGGCATCGTCGGTGCCATCTGGAACGGCGTCGATGGCTGGAACGGCGTGACGACGGCCGATCTGCGCAAGACGGCCGGCGAGCAGTACTATTGAGAGACGCAACGTCCGTGAAGATGCGCGCCGAAGCGCATTTTCCAAAAGCGCCGCCACGGTCCCTCAGGGCCGTCGGCGGCGTTTTTCGCGAATTCGTCTCGCGGGCCGAATCAATCGCGCAAGCCGCTCAAGCCGGATTGGCCGGTGGAAAGCGCGCAAGCCTCGTCGCGACGCTTGCGGCATGCGCCGCGTTTGCGGCGCGCGGGGCGATCGCCAGCGCAACCGCGTCGGCACAGGAGCTGACTGCTCCGCCGGACCGCGTCCTGGCGGCTGTGGCGATGCGATATGCCGGAGTGACCAATCTTTCGTGCACCGTACGGAGGACGGCCAGGATCGAAGGCATCGCCGAAACGCCACCCGAATCGATATCCAGAATCATCTGGGGACGCGGCGGCAAACTGGACGCAAGAAGACTGGCCCCGGAGGCGCGGCGCACAGTGATAGACGGAAAATTCGTCCGCACCGCCGCGGAAGGAGAACGCGAGCCGGTGACATTTCCGGTCGCCGAGCAGCTCCCGACTCAAGCGGCGAATCTCCGCAGCGTGCCTGGATCCCCGGAGGAAACTCTCTACGCGCTGGATCCCGAAAGCGGCCGAGAGGCCGCAGTCGCGGAATGCGGCGCGACGGGAGAGTTCAAAACCTCCGAAGGCTCGGCACGCGACGGAAAGCGCGTAGCGACGCGAGCGGTGGCGTTCTCGTTCAAGCGGGAAACGACGATGCCGGCCGACGCGGAAGCCGTGGTGACGTTCGACGAAAACGGAACCGTCGTCTCGGTTGACATAAGTTGCGGAAGCTCGGCCGATTCCGCGAAATCCACCACGCGCTTTCTTTCGCCCATCGAGCCGTTTCCCGGAATTGTGCTTTTCCAAAAGATAGAAACAAGCGCCACCGCGAACGGACAAATAGTGGTCACAACGGCCAAATTCGAGCGCATTGCCGTGAATTCCGCGCTTCCGGCAGACGCATTCGACGCCGAGGCCGCATTCGGGAAAGCATGCGCCGCAGGTAATAACGCGAAGCCATGACATTCAGCAAAACGTTGGCACTGCCGCTTGCGGCGGCAGTGGCCCTGACAACGGCGCCGGGCTTGGCGGCGACGCAAGCGGCGACGTGCGACGTGACGCCGACAGCCGATGGCAGCGCTGCGAGAAACCGCGGCATGCGAACGAACGACGGCGGAGGCGGCATCGGCGGATGGGCGTCGCGCCGCGTGACGGGATTCTACAAGACGGTAATCGGGCCGGCAATCGGTGCGCGCTGCGCACTGGAACCCAGCTGCTCGCAATATTTTCTGGAAGCGTCGCGCAGGCACGGACTGCTTGGGTTTCCTATGACGGCGGATCGCTTCGTGCGCGAACCTGTGGTTTCTGCGCCGGACAGACCGTACGTGCGCGGCGCGGACGGTTCCTGGAAGCATCCGGATCCGGTAGACGACCACGATTTCTGGCTGCCTACGCCGCAACTGACACTGGCCGACGACTTCGCCGACGAGGGCGACGCGCTGGACGCGGCACGGCAATGGCGCGCCGCCGAATCGCAGACGCCACGCGAGCGCACCGGCGATCGGGCGGCAATGCTTCTGTGCGCGGCCGACGCATACTGGCGCGCCCGCGAATTCGGCGGCATGGGCAGAGTGCTGGACAAGGTGGAGGCTGATTCGGCGATGAGTACCGGTCTCGAATCGGAAATCGCGCTGCTCAGGATGCTGCGCGCCGAAGGAATGCGAGAGTGGGCCAGCGCGGCCGACTGGGCGGAAACTCTCGCAGAAACGAGACAAGACGAGGCGGAAGCGCGGCGCGCCAGGCGAATCGCCGCGGGGAACTGGCTCCGCGCAGGGCTGCCCTCCGAGGCGCGCATGACTCTGCGCGGAGACGAGGAGGCGCTTAGGACGCTGGCAACCCACGAGGCGAGGAAACCGGCCTCGCCGCGCCTTGGCGGAGCGCTCGGGCTCGTGCCGGGACTGGGCTACGCCTGGGCTGGCGAGTGGGGAAACGCGACACGTTCGCTTTTTCTCAACGCCCTTTTCGGATGGGCTATGTACGAAACGGCGCGGCGCGACGAATGGGCGCTGTTTTCGGTATCGACATTCTTCGAACTGACCTGGTACACCGGAAGCATCTACGGTGGAATCGACGCTGCGGAGCGCGCCAATCGACGCGCGGTCGAAAAAACCGCCGCCGAACTGCTGGATGGCGAGCGGATACCCGGGTTCAGCCACGCCGCCACACGCGAAAACGACGGCGGCGCGGCCCCGGAGGGCGGCGCCGCCGCAGTTCCGCTGTTAGCGGTGGGGGTGGAGTTCTAGCGAGGCAAACCGCTAGCGGCGCTTGAGAAGGACCTTCTTCTCGTACTCGCGAACAGTCGCGAACCACTCCTCTCGGGCGGGAACGCCCTTGCGGCGGCACCACTCGGCCCAGACATCGCCCATCGGGTAGTTCTTCGACTCCTCCTGCATGACGAGCAGTTCCGTGAAGTCGCCGCTCTCCTGCATGCGCGACAATTTGTCGTTGGGGAGCAGAAGAGCCGCGAGCAGGGCCTTGAGCATGTTGCGCATGCCCAGCACCCAGGCCGCCACGCGGTTGATCGACGCGTCGAAGTAGTCAAGCGCGAGAATCACGCGATCAGGGCCGGCAAGCGCGATTTCGCGGGCGATGTCGAAGAGCATGTCGTCCTGACGCAGTACATGGTCCGAATCCCAGCGCACGGGACGAGACACGTGGAACGCGACCTTCGGGGCGAACAGAAGCATCGAGGATATCTTGTCCGCGACATTCTCGCCGAGGTTGAAGTGCCCGCTGTCGAGAAGGCAGAGCAGGTTGTTCTTCGCGGCGTAGTTCATGTAGAACTCGTGCGAACCGACGGTGTAGCTCTCGACGCCGATGCCGAAAAGCTTGCTTTCGATCGTGACTTCGACAAGCGAGCTGTCGTAGCCGGCGGCGAAGATCTCGTCGAGCGACTTCTTGTAGATCGCACGTGGAGCGGCCCGATCGGCAGGGGTGTCCTTGAGTCCGTCTGGAATCCAGATGTTCAGCGCGGAAGTGGATCCCATCTCGCGGGCGAAGTACTCGGCTATGCGCAGGCAGCAGAGAGTGTGGCGGATCCAGAACGACCGGATCTTCTCGTCGGGGCTGGAAAGTGTGCGCCCGGAAGCGGAAAGCGGATGGGAGAAATACGTAGGATTGAAATCGATGCCGACAAGGCCGTTCTTCTTGGCAAACGCGACCCATTTGCGGAAATGCGAGGGCTGAATGGCGTCGCGGTCGACGGCCTTGCCCTTTTCGAAAATCGCATAATTGGCGTGCAGGTTGAGGCGGTGTTTTCCCGGGACAAGCGAATACGCTTTTTCCAAGTCGGCCATCAGCTCCTGCGGGGTGCGAGCGCGCCCGGGGTAGTTTCCGGTAGTCTGAATGCCGCCGGTGAGAGCGCCGTCGTGGTCGAAGCCCACGACGTCATCGCCCTGCCAGCAATGCATCGAGATGTGGAACGCGTCGAGCGCGGCTAGAGCCTTCTCGGTATCGACGCCGATGTTGCGGTACAGGTTCCTGGCGGAACCGTATCTGTCGGTATTTGGCATGGAATCCTCTGAATTTTTGTGGTGGATGTAACCAGTTTAGAACGCCGAAGGTAGCATTCCGCCCCGCCGAAAGCAATACCCAATGCCGCCCCGCATCGTCAGCACAAGCGAAAACTATGGAGAAATTCTGGGATAGCCGCACGCGAAATTGAAAACACGGCGGAATGGTTGCGCGGCAGAGGCGTCCGCGAAATTGAAAACACGGCGGAATGATGGCGCGGCAGAGGCGTCCGCGAAATTGAAAACACGGCGGAATGGTTGTACGGCAGAGGCGTCCGCGGAATTGAAAACACGGCGGAATGATTGTGCGGAGGAAGCATCCGCAAAATTGAAAACACGGCGGAATGGTTGCGCGGCAGAGGCGTCCGCAAAATTGAAAACACGGCGGAATGATGGCGCCGGGCGCCCACAAAAATGAAAACGGGGCTTGTTGAACGGGCGGGCTTCCAGTATCATTCCCCGCGCACCGCGCCCAGAAGGCGCGCGGTACGCGGAGACGGCGATTCGCGCATGCCGCATCCTCGCAACTAGAACAACGCGCGGGAGTTTTTTTCCCCGAAACCTCAACATGAAGAAAGCGGACATAGGATTGGTCGGACTCGCCGTGATGGGCGAAAACCTCGTCATGAACATGGAGTCTAAGGGCTTCACGGTGGCTGTGTACAACCGCACGACTGAAAAAGTCGACGCATTCCTGGCCGGGCGCGCCGCGGGGAAGAACATCGTCGGCGCCCATTCGCTGGAAGAACTCGCGGAAAAGCTGGAGCGCCCGCGCAAGGTGTTTCTCATGGTCAAGGCGGGAGCGGCCGTGGATTCCATGATCGAAAAACTGCTGGGCATACTGGAACCCGGAGACGTGATCATCGACGGCGGAAACTCGCACTTCCCCGACACAATCCGCCGCACAAGGCAAGTCGAGGAAAAGGGTCTGCTCTACGTTGGCACCGGGGTGTCCGGCGGCGAAGAAGGAGCGCTGAAAGGACCAAGCATGATGCCCGGCGGCTCGCCGGCGGCGTGGCCTGTCGTGAAACCGATCTTCCAGGCAATATGCGCGAAAGTGGAAGACGGTTCGCCCTGCTGCGACTGGGTCGGCGAAAATGGCGCCGGGCACTTCGTGAAGATGGTCCACAACGGCATCGAGTACGGAGACATGCAGCTGATCTGCGAAAGCTACCAGCTCATGCGCGACCTGCTCGGAATGACCGACGACGAAATGCACGCAGTGTTCGCCGAATGGAACAAGACCGAACTTGACTCGTATCTGATCGAGATCACACGCGACATACTGGCGCGCAAGGACGCCGACGGGGCGCCGCTCGTGGAAAAGATCCTCGACACGGCCGGGCAAAAGGGCACCGGCAAATGGACCGGAATCGCGGCGCTGGACGAAGGGGTTCCTCTGACGCTCATCGGGGAGGCGGTCTTCGCGCGGTGCCTCTCGGCCATGAAAGGAGACCGCGTGGAGGCGGCAAAGGCGTACGCGCGCAAAATCCCGGCTTTCACCGGGGACAAGGCAGAGTTCACGGAAGCAATCCGGCAGGCGCTCTTCGCCAGCAAGATCGTGTCGTACGCGCAGGGCTACACGCTCATGCGCACTGCGGCCAGCACGTATGGCTGGAACCTCAACTACGGCGGCATCGCGCTCATGTGGCGCGGCGGATGCATAATCCGGAGCGTCTTCCTGGGCAAGATAAAGGAAGCCTACGACAAGAATCCGGAACTGTCGAACCTGCTGCTCGACCCGTACTTCAAGGCAACAGTCGAAAAACTCGTGCCGGCCTGGCGCAAAGTTGTGGCCCAGGCTGCCCTTGCCGGGGTGCCGGCGCCGGCCATGTCCTCGGCGCTCGCGTACTTCGACGGGTACACGACCGAACGGCTGCCGGCCAACCTGCTCCAGGCGCAGCGCGACTATTTCGGCGCGCACACCTACGAGCGGCTCGACGCCCCGCGCGGGCAGTTCTTCCACACCGACTGGACAGGCACGGGCGGCAAGACATCGGCCTCGACGTACAATGCCTGACACGACCGAACGGCGCCTGGGATTTTCGCCGCGGCAATTCGCCGTGATCTCGTCCGCGGCAGTGATGCTTGCGATCGCGGCGATCGCCGTGGTGACTATCGGCGCGCTGAGAATCGGGCTGCACTTCGTGACGGCTCACTCCGGTGTGCTGCTGCCGCCAGTCGCGGCAATCATCCTCGCGCAGGTGGTGCATCCCGTCCACGACCACGTGAGGAGGGCGCTCTGGCGTCTGGTGCCGGCGAGCGCCCGCGGGCGCTCGCGGGCGTTGCGCGGCGTGGTTTCGGCGCTGTCGATCATAATCGTGCTGTTGGCGACGCTGCTTCCCGTCGTTGCGTTTCTGTGGTATTTCGGGTCACTCGTCGTGCAGCAGCTGGCGGGACTGGTCGAAAAGGCGCCTGACGCCGCGCGCTGGGCGGTGCGACGCCTCCCAGACGCCAGAGAGTATCTTCAGGCTCACGGCTTTTCGCAGGTAATCGATCGGCTCGACCCCGGCGCCTGGATCGACGCCGCATCCATCGCGGAAGCGGTGCGCCAGCGGGCATTCGCCGTTGTCGGCGGAGTGCCCGCCTTCGTGTCCTCCGTGACAAGCTGGCTGATGGTGCTCGTGTACCTCGTAATCTACCTTTGCTCGCGGCCGCTTGGCGGCGCGGACTTCACTAAAGCGCTATTCGGAGCAAGCGACAGGACGCGCGAAAACGCGCGCTTCCTGATTGACGAATTCCTGCGGATCGTGACGGCGTTCTTCCGCGGTCAGGTACTGGTCGCGGTAATAGAAGGGGCGCTTTTCGGACTGGGATTCCAGTTTCTCGGCGGGCTTCCGTACGGACTGACGCTCGGGCTTCTTGTCGGATTCGTCAACATCGTGCCGTACATGGGATCGATATTCGTGATGCCGGCGGTCGGCCTGTTCGCGTATTTCGGCGCCGGCGGTCTGACTACCCTCCTGATTGTGCTGGCGGTATGGGGAGCGGTAGGGCTTGCGGACTTCTACATCACGCCTGCAGTCGTGGGTGACCGCACCGGGCTTGGCGCGTTCGCGGTGATCTTCTCGCTACTGTTCTGGGGAGAAGTGATAGGCGGATTCGCAGGCCTGTTCCTGGCGGTGCCGCTGTCCGCGTTTCTCGCCGTGGCCTGGCGCTTCGCGGAGCGCGAATACGGCGGCGCCCGGAAAGAAGCGAATGCCGCCGCCGCGGCCGCATCGGCAGCGAACGAAGAAGCGGGAACCCCTACCCCACTGGCGCCGCGCCCCAAGCAATGAGCGGCACTCCAGACGCCACCACAGTCCGCGACAACGTAGGGCGCGACTGCGGCGAAGCGACAGACGAAGCGCTGATGGCGCGCGCCGCCGCAGGCGACGACGACGCGTTCTGCCGGCTCGTCGAACGGAATCAGCGCGTCGTGGCGAACTTTTTAATCCGCTGCGGCGTTGAACGAGATGTCGAGGACCTCACGCAGCGGACCTTTCTGAAGCTCCACCGCGTCAGGCGCGGCTGGAAGCCGACCGCTAAGTTCGCGACATTCCTGCTCATGATCGCCAAGCAGACAATGATCGACTCAATCCGCGCGACGCGGAGACGGGAAGACCTGCACCGCAAAGCGGCCGAAGAGCGAGAAACCGTCGAGGACGCTCCGCTTCACCGCGGGGAATCGCAGGACGCCGCCGCCGCGCTCGCCTGCCTTTCCGCGCCATTGCGAGAAGCAGTCGTGCTGGTAGTGATGCAGGGGCTGGCGTACGGCGAAGCCGCGCAGGTGCTCGACGTCCCGATCGGAACGGTCAAATCCCGCGTGAACGCGGCCCTCGGCCAAATGAGAAAGGAGCTTTCAAAATGACGAATCACACAAACCGGCTTTCACCCGGCGCCGCGGAAGCGGCGCACGACAATCCGGATGTCATCGGTATCGTGCTGGCGCTGGCGGCGGCGCCGGACGCGGCCCCGGCGGAGCTGAACACGGCGGATGAACTGCGCGCGATCCTGCGGCGGCGCGCCATCGTCAGGAGGACACTCGGCGCCCTGGCGCTCCCGGCGGCCGCGGCGGCGGCCGCAATTGTCGCGGCGGCGGCGCTGCCGGAAACTGCGGGGGGCGGACGGCGCGCCGCGCCGCCCGCAGAAGTGAAAACTGGCGCGACTACAATGGTAGCCGCAACCACAACGGCGGCCGCGGCTACAATGACGGCCGCAGCTACAATGGCAAACACCGGAGCCGGCGCGGCGCGGGCGCAAAATGAAACGCTGCTAGCGCGGCAGAGACCTGACGGTTCATGGCGGCCTGACCGCGGCGGGGCGGCGCTGGCCCCGGCCGCCACGGGCCTCGCGGTGCTGCGCCTCCTGGAAAGCGGAGAAGCGACAAATCCCAAAATCGCGGACGCGCTTGACCGCGCCGCGCAGTGGCTTCGCTCGAACCAAAACGCGGACGGCTCATTCGGAGCGGCAGCGTCGGCTGATTCCGGCAGACCTACCGACATCTGGAATCTCGCCTTGGCCACGGCCGCGGTCTTGAGACTGTACGAAGGCGGGAACCATCCGGAACTGTTCACTCCGGCCGACGGCGCAATATCCGCAGTTCGGCGCAGTCTGATGCGCAGAGAAACCGAAACGCGGCCTCTGGCCGGGCGCGGCGCAGAGGAAAGAGACCCCTCGCCATGGCTTGCCGCCGCGCTTGCCAAGGCCGGCGCGCTTGAATGGCCGAATCAGGCCCCGACAGAAAAAACGGCGCCATCGCTGGAGGCGCTGCTATCCGACCGCAGATTTCCGGCAGGAGCGTGACGCAAACACGACGAACGCGCGCGCGATGTCGAATCAAGCCTCCTCGTCGGCGTCGAGCGAATACAGATAGCGCTTGACCTTGAGCGTGTTGGTCTTCTGCAGCGGCTCGAAACGAACGCGAATGCGCCGCGGATGCTTGTAAGTCGAAAGATCCTTCATCGCTTCGTGCACTTCGTCGAGACAGAGCTTGCGGATTTCGTCATCCGACATCGGAGAGGCGCTGGAGGCGGCGTTGCGGTTGCGCTCCTCGGCGATCTTGTCCAGGTCGGCCACGACGATGGCGCCGACATGTTCGCCCTGCTTTTCGCCGGGAACATGATAGCCCAGAACGATCGATTCGAGGATGTGCGGGCAGGCGTTGATCGCGATTTCAACCTCTTCGGGATAGATGTTCTTGCCCTCGCGGTTGACGATGAGGCTCTTCTTGCGGCCGGTTATGGTGACGTAGCCCTTGTCGTCCATTCTGCCCAGGTCGCCGGTGCGGAACCAGCCTCCCTCGGCAAAACATTCGGCCGTGGCCGCCTCGTTTCGGAAGTAGCCCTTCATCACGGACGGGCCGCGCACCTGGATTTCGCCGATGCCGTCGTCGTTGGGCTCGTCGATGCGCAACTCGTGACCTGGCAGCGCCATGCCGACAGATTCGAACACGATGGCGTTTTCCGGCGCCAGCGCGCTTATCGGCGCGGTCTCGGTAAGACCGTATCCCTGAAGAGTCTTCACCCCGAACTTCGACCACTTGCGCAGCACGTCGGGATCGCTGGCCGCGCCGCCGACGATGAGAATCCGCAGCCGGCCGCCGAGCCCGGCGATCACCTTGCGACCTACGACGCGCGAAAGCCCGAGCGAAATCAATGTGCGCGCGACGGCGCTCTTCTTGAGCTTCTTCTCGATCGCGGCGAGCATCTTCTCGGCAAGCAGCGGAACCGCCAACAGGACAGTCGGCTTTGTTTCGCGCATGTTGTCAGGGATTGTGCGGAGATTCTCGACAATCGAAATCTCGCACTGGGCGGACAGCGGCACGATGAAATTCGCAGTGAACGCGAAAGCATGGTGCAGGGGTAGGACGAGCAGGAAATTGTCGTCCTTGCGGACCTGGAAATATTCGAGCGCGGAAAGCTGGGCGCAGAAATTGGCGTGCGTCAGCATGGCGCCCTTGGAACGGCCGGTGGTGCCCGAAGTGTAGATAATCGAAGCGACGTCGTCCTCCTTGGGGACGCTGCGGTCGAACATGGCATCCGGGCGAGCAGCGCCGGAGGCCGCCTTCTCCAGGAGGTCGTCGAGATCGTAGAGGCGCACCCCGCTTTCCTTGCGCTCACCCTGCACCGCGCCGTCCGCGAGCACGACCGAGCGCATGTACTTGAGAGAGCCCATGATCTCGCGGACGAGGGGCCCGGTCTTGCCGGAGCCGACGAACGCGACAGCCTCGGAATCGCGCAAAATGTGCGAAACCTCGTGCGAATGCAGACGGGCGTCCACGGGCACGGCCGTGGCGCCGATGCAGACGATGCCGAGATACGCCATCATCCATTCGGGGCGGTTCTCCATCATCAAGGCGACGCGATCCCCGGCGGACACGCCGAGGGATCCTAGCGCCTCGGACATGGCGCGTGCGCGCTCGTGCAACTCGGAAAACGACCAAACATGCCACTGTCTGTCGGCGCCCTTCCAACGGACGGCAACGGAATCAGGGCTTTGTGCGGCGGCGTCTAGCAGAAGCGTACGTATTGTCATGGCGAAAAAAGACTCGGATTCAGCGGATGACGCCGCGTTGCGTGGACTTGAAGAAATCGACCAGCCGGCGGATTTCGGGAATGTCGGGCACGTCGGCGTGAATCGCGGAAATCGCGTCGGAGACGTTCAGCCCCTCGTGGCAGAGCAGCTTGTACGCCTTGTGGATCGCGGCGATCGTCTCCTTCGGGAAACCGCGGCGGCCGAGCCCCACGATGTTGACGCCACGCGCCGCGGCCGGATTTCCATCTGTGATGAAGTACGGGGCGGCGTCCTGCTTGATGGCGCTGGCGCCGCCGATCATTGCGTGTTCGCCGATGCGGACGAACTGGTGGACTCCGACGATGCCGGAAATCACGGCCCAGTCCCCGACCTGAACTTCGCCGGCGAACTGGGTCGCGTTGGAAACGATGACGTGATTGCCGAACCGGCATCCGTGCGCGAGGTGGCAGTAGGCCATGATCAGGCAGTCATCGCCAAGGATTGTCGATTCGCCGTCGCGCGTGCCGCAGTTGATCGTGACGCATTCGCGGAGCACGGTGCGGGCGCCGACCTTCACGAAAGTCCTGTTGCCCTCCTGGAATTTGAGGTCCTGCGTCTTGCCGCCAATGTGCGCGAATGGAAACACCTGGCAGTGCTCGCCAAGTTCCGTGGCGCCGTCGACCACGGCGTGCGCCTGAATTTCGCAGCCGTCGCCGATCCTGACTTCCGGCCCCACGACCGCGAACGGGCCTATCTTCACGTCCTGCCCGAGCTGGGCACCTGGTTCCACTACTGCAAGCGGATGAATCTGCGTCATGTCGCTGGTTCCTGTGAAATCAATTATTTGTCCGCCTTGCGCGGGGCGAACATGAACATCATGGTGCACTCGGTGGCAACCTTGCCATCCACGGTGATCACGCCCCTGGCCCTGCCGATGCGCCCCTTGCTGGAAATGAGGGTGGTTTCAATGCGCATCTGGTCGCCGGGTCGGATCATGCGGCGAAACTTCGCGCCATCCACGCCCATGAGAATCGTGTCGTATCCGTCGGGGGCCTCGACAGACCGGTCTCCCTCAAGCGCCGACAGGCACATCAGGCCGGCGGTCTGGGCCATCGCCTCGATGTGCAAAACGCCAGGCATGATCGGATTTCCCGGAAAATGACCCTGGAAGAACGGCTCGTTCATCGTGACGTTTTTAATCGCCACCAGATGGGTGCCGTCGTCTGAAGCTTCCAGAACCCTGTCAACCAGCAGGAACGGGTAGCGGTGTGGCAGGAGCTTGAGAATTCGATCGATGCCGAAGGAGGAAGGCATGGCGTTAACACGGGTTGTTGTGGGCGGAAACGCGGGGAATCATACCAGAACGTCCCTTTCCCGGCAAGCGTTCGCGCAATCCCCGCCACCGCCGATCCGCGGCGGGGTTGACTGCGGCTTGGAACGGGCATAAAATTTCCCGCATGAACCCACGAGAGAAAAACGACGACGCCGGCGCGCGCGCGGCGGAAAACGACGGACGACCAGGACGGCGCCGCAGGCGACGCGTCACCGCCCGGCGGCTGATCGCGGCAGCCATCGCGATCGGCCTGGTGGTCGCGGCGCACAGAATTCTGTCGGACTTCCCGACATGCGTCGAAAACCGCATTTCGGAAGCGCTCTCGACGGACGGGGTCCTGGTGGAAATCTCCGGCGGCTCGTTCAGCCCGTTTGCCATGAGCCTGCGCGCACGGAACACGTCGATCAGGGCGCGGCACGGCGACGCGCCAAACGCCGCAATTCTCGTCACCGGCGCGGAACTGCGGCTGCGGCCAAGCCTTTCCGCGCCGGATCTCAAGTGGTTGCGGGAAGCGAAAATCGGGACGTTGAAACTTGACTCGACGGCGCTAGCCGAACTTTCCTCGAGCGACGACACAGACGCAAGCGTCGAGATTCCCGACTTCGGGCCAGTCGCCATTTCGGCGAACCGCGTTTCGGCGGACGGGCTGGAGATACACGACGTGCGCGGAACGCTTTCGGTCGAAGGCGGGGAGTTCTCGCTCGCCGACGCCGCGCTCTCGCTGCATGGCCCCGGAGAACGCGAGCAGACCCTGCGCGGAAACGCAGGAGCCGACACAAAGGCGCCGTCCGCCGCGGCGGTGTTTTCGGGGACGGTCGATTTCGGGCGATTCGCGACGATCCTGCGGGAGCATGGCGCTGGCGGCGCGGCGGACGCACTCGAAAGATTCGAATTCGGAGCGTCCCCTCCCCGGATCGAGGCGCAATTGCACTGGGCGCCGTCGCGAAACAGGAGGCGTCTTGGAGTTTCCCTGCAATCCGGGCCGATGCGCTTCAACGGGGTGCGACTTTCCGGATTCGCGGCGATGATCAGAGCGTCCGGCGCCGAAGCCTGGGAGCGCGTGGAAGCCGACCCTGTCGAAATACTCCGCCCGGAAGGCTCGATCACCGGCTTCGCTACGTACGACATCGATTCGGAGACGCTTTCGCTCGACTGCGTTTCCGGCGTCAATCCTCTCCAATTGGCGGCGATGGCGGGATTCTCAGGCGCGAACGCGCTCCGTGAAGTCGAATTCGACAATCCGTCGACAATTCGGTGTTCCGGCACGCTGGGGCTTGGCGACGGAAACGCGGACCGCACGGCGCTGCGGATTTCGACGGAAGCGCACGGTGCCACGGTGCGCGGTTTCCGTTTTTCCGACATCGCGGCATCGGGAGCGGTGAACGGAAGAATCGCCGAAATCAAGGAAATCACCGCCGACGCGATGGGAGGAGCACTGCGGGGATCGCTCAAGCACGACCGCACAGGCCCCGAGCCGACCGTCGCGGCTGCGCTTTCGGTCAAAAACGTCCCGGAAGCCGAATGGGTGAAAATGCTGGGCCGCGACGCCGACGCGCAGGCGGGGGGAATCCTCGACGCAAACGCGTCGTACGAGGGGCCGACGTCCGCGCTTGACGGCGGAATCCCGAAGCGCGGCAGCGGAGTCTTTTCCGCAGACATACGCGACGCCAAGCTCTTTCGCGTCCCGCTTTTCGCCGGACTGACGGACGTGCTCGCGAGATTCGTCCCCGGCGTGGACTTTCTTGTCGGACAGGATTCCGCCAAAGTGCGCGCCACGCTGAAAGACGGCCAGTGGCATCTGTCGGAACTCGCCATTTCTGGCGCGGCCTTCAGCATCGACGGCTCGGGCGTTGCGGCCGCTGACGGGTCCTCGATCGACATTGTGGCGCGTGTCCGGATCATGAACGGCAAGACGTGGATCGGGCGGACCATGCGGCGCATGCTCAGCCCGGTGTCGGGACTGTTCGGGGTGCGCGCCAGCGGAAGCATCGACAAGCCCCGCTGGACGCTGGCGCCGTTTTCAAGAAGCACCGGAAACTGACCCGAAATTTTTTTCTTGCATTCGAGGGGCGCTAGTGGTAGAGTTCCTGCCCGTCAACCCAATGCGGTGCGAGCTTAGCTCAGTGGTAGAGCGCTACCTTGCCAAGGTAGATGTCGAGGGTTCAAATCCCTTAGCTCGCTCCAATTTTTTTGTGCGTGGGAGTATAGCTCAGTTGGTAGAGCAGCTGACTCTTAATCAGCGGGTCGTGGGTTCGAACCCCTCTACTCCCACCATTCGACAAGCCTGCTAAAAAACTCCGGACGCCGGAGTTTTTTTTCGCCCACGCGGCGATTGCCGCGAAAAGGGTTTGGCGGTATACTTGGCGGCCGTGAACGGACAGGCCCACAAGCGAACCACCCCGGCGCACCCCGGATTGCGCCGCAATCCATGCGGCGGCGGCGCGCCTCACCGTGGCGACGGCGGCGCATCGCGCAGTTTAGCGCTCGCGCTGGCGTTCACGCTGTGCGCGGCGACCGGGATGCGCGCCGGCGGCGCCCAATACGAAGGCGTGCCCGAGCGCTACAGACCGATACTCAACCGCGCGCCATTCGGGCCGCCTCCGCCTTCCGGCCCCACTCCGGAAGAATTGGCGCGCCAGCAGCAGGAAGCCGCCGAAGCCGCGCAAAACCAGCAGGAGCCCTGGATCATTCCGCCGGGACTGGACAAAATCAAGATCACCCTCATTTCGAGATACCAGGGCGTGCCGGCCGTAGGATTCTCCGACGGCAGCGACGGCGCGTCGTACTATCTCATGGAAGGGCAGCAGTTCAACGGCATCACCTGCGGGGAAATCGACCTGAAGGGCGGCACGGTGATGCTCAGGCGCGGCGGACTGGAGGCCCAGCTGCCACTTTGGATCAATCCCGCCACCACCAATCGCGGCGACGTGACCACGTTCGGCCAGCCAGGAGGCAGACCAGTCGATCTCTCGACTCTCCAGCAGAAGACCGACTGGGAAGTCGAGGCGGAAAAAAGCGAGGCAAGGCGCAAGCTAGAAGCCGAGCGCGAACGCCGCCGCAAGGAGCGCGAGGAGGCGGAAGAGCGCCGCCGCAAGGAGCGCGAGGAACTGATGAAGCTCACGCCAGAGCAGCGCGAACGCAGGATGCACGACGTGAATCTCGACATCATCATGAACGGCAAGGGGCCGCCGCTGCCGATAGAACTGGACGACGAGGACATCCGCAAGCTCCGCGAAGCCGGTTTCGAGATTCCGCCGCAGGCCATGGAGGGCGCCGGCGGCGACGCGGCGGGCGCCGACGAAAGGGAAAACCCGGTGTCCCGCCGCCGCAGGCGTTTCCACGATGCGCAGACGCGCCGGCATGAACCGTAGGACGACATAATCCCAATAGATGAAAAACGACAATTCAAAATCCGTTCCCGCAGAAAACCGTCCCACGCCAGAAGTTCGCGCTCCGTCCGCCCCCGCGCCCGCATGGTCCACGCAAATGGACGCGGCCAGAAAAGGCGTGACGACGCCACAGTTGGCCGAAGTCGCCGCCAAGGAGAAGATCGACATCGACGAATTGAGGGCGCTTGTCGCGTCCGGCAAGGTCTGCATTCCGGCAAACAAGCGCCACGCGTGCCTCTCGGCCGAGGGCATCGGCAGCGCACTGCGCACCAAGATCAACGTCAATCTCGGCGTGTCGCGCGACTGCCGCGACTACGACGTCGAAATGGAAAAGGTCAAAAGCGCGATCGAGCTCGGGGCCGACGCCATCATGGACCTCTCCAGCCACGGGGACACCGGGCCGTTCCGCAGGAAACTGGTGGCGGAATGCCCGGCCATGATCGGCACCGTGCCTGTCTACGACTCCGTCATCCACTACCGGCGCGACCTGGGAACGCTTTCCGCGCGCGACTTCATCGACGTCGTGCGACTGCACGCCGAAGACGGCGTCGATTTCGTCACGCTGCACTGCGGCATCACCCGCAAGACCGTCGAACGCATCCGCGCCGGCGATCGCAAGATGAACATCGTCAGCCGCGGCGGCTCGCTCGTCTTCGCGTGGATGAGCATGACCGGGCAGGAAAACCCTTTCTTCGAACACTACGACGAGATACTGGACATCTGCGCGGAGCACGACGTCACGGTGTCGCTTGGAGACGCCTGCCGCCCCGGCTGCCTGGCGGACGCGACGGACGGCGTTCAGATCGAGGAGCTGGTGCGCCTTGGCGAGCTGACGCGGCGCGCTTGGGCTCGCGGGGTGCAAGTGATGGTCGAGGGACCGGGGCACGTGCCGCTGGACCAGATCGCCGCGAACATGAAAGTGCAGCAGACAATATGCGGCGGGGCGCCTTTCTACGTGCTCGGGCCGCTTGTGACGGACATCGCGCCCGGCTACGACCACATAACGGCGGCCATCGGCGGCGCAGTGGCCGCGATGAGCGGAGCCGCGTTCCTGTGCTACGTCACGCCGGCCGAGCACCTCGCGCTGCCAAACGTGGACGACGTGCGGCAGGGAATAATCGCGTCGCGGATCGCGGCCCACGCGGCGGACATCGCGAAAGGCCTGCCCGGCGCCCGCGACCGCGACGACCGCATGGCGGCGGCGCGGCGAGCGCTGGACTGGGAGGCGCAGTTCGCCGAGGCGCTCGACCCGAAGACCGCGCGCGCCATCCG
The DNA here is from genome assembly GCA_946624575.1 of uncultured Verrucomicrobiota bacterium. Classification (GTDB taxonomy): domain Bacteria; phylum Verrucomicrobiota; class Kiritimatiellia; order RFP12; family UBA3636; genus UBA3636. Next base: position 16,661 of record CAMOSH010000016.1, on the reverse strand, counting down.
CGACAGCCGCAAACCGGAATCCGACCACTCCGACACCTGCAGCATGTGCGGCAAGTTCTGCGCCGTGCGCAGCATGAACAAGGCCCTCGCAGGCGAGACGATCGACATCCTCTGACTCCGCAATGACCCCCAGGAAAAAGACGGCGGCGACCGCCGCGTGCGGCCATTTTTCGCCAGACGGACTCGAATACGTGGTCACGCGCCCGGACACGCCGCGCCCGTTCGACAACATGCTCTGGAACGCGCAGCTGCTCGCGAACGTCCAGCAGACCGGCGCCGGCTACACGGACTACCAGATCGGCGAATCCGAGATGACAAAGCTTTCGCAGGGCATCGGCCGCATCTGCGATTTCGACGTGTACGGGCGCGACACATTCCTGAACCGCCTCGTCTACGTCCGCGACAACGACACCGGCGCGTTCTGGAACGTCGGCTGGGAACCGGTAAAGGCCAAACCCACGCGCTTCCGCGCCCGCCACGGACTGGGCTACACGATCATCGAAAACGAGACGGACGGCGTGGCGGCGACCTTCCGCGTGTTCGTCCCCGACGGCGACGATCCGGAGGAGTGCTGGACAATCGGGATACGGCCGCGCGCCGGCGACGGCGGAAAGTCGCGGAAGTCCCGCAATCTCACGGTCTTCGTGTACGAGCAGATTTCGTTCAAGTACATGTGGGGCTTCAATTCCTACGGCGACATGTTCTACCGCAACTCCGCGCTGGACAAAAGGCGGAACATGGCCGTGTTCACGAAGCACCCGTTCGTTTCGCCGCATCCCTGGCAGACGGGCTTCCTCGCGGCCGACCGCAAAATCGACGGCTTCGACGGCAGCAAGGACTTCTTCGTCGGGACCTACGGCCAGCTCAACGAACCCGTCGCGGTCGTGCGCGGCGCGTGCACCGGCTCTGTCGGCTCTTCCGACGCGACGATTGCCGCGCTTCAGTTCAACCTGGGCAGAGTGAAGGCGGACGAGGAGATCCGAATCAACCTCGTCCTCGGCGTGAGCGACTCCGTCCCTCACGCGGCGACCGCGGCGAAAAAGACGCTCAAAGACGTGGAGGGAAGATTCGCGGCGCTCGTCGCGGCAAAAAGGGCGCTTGTCTCGCGGAACGCCGCGCACACGCCGGACCCGGTTTTCAACTCGGCGTTCAACGCCTGGCACAAGCAGCAGGCGCTCTTCGGCGCCGAATGGTGCCGCTGGGGCTGGATGGGATACCGCGACATCGTGCAGCACGCGATGGGATGCTCGTCGTTCCGCCCGGAGCGCACCCGCGAAATTCTTCTCGAAGCGTTCCGGCACCAGTATTCCTCGGGGCTCGCGCTGCGCGGGTGGAATCCGGTAGACACGAAGGAATACTCCGATTCCGCGCTTTGGCTCGTGTTCTCCCTTTGCGCGTACCTGCGCGAAACCGGAGAACGTGACTTCCTGTCCGTAAAGGCGCCGTTCTACGACAAGGGATCCGCAAGCGTGCTGGAGCACGTGGAACGTGCGCTCGAATTCCTGGAGCGCAACAAGGGGGCGCACAGGCTTCTGCTCATAAAGTTCGGCGACTGGAACGACTCCCTCACCGGCATCGGCAAAGGAGGCAGGGGGGAATCGGTCTGGCTCTCGATGGCGTACTCCGAGGCGCTGCGCCAGATGGCCGGCCTCCACGAATGGCTCGGCGACCGCGAACGCGCCGCCGTGGCCCGCGAACGCGCCGCCGCCATGAACGCCGCCATAAACGAAAGCGCATGGGACGGCTCATGGTACGTGCGCGGCTTCGACGACGACGGAAACCCGATCGGATCCTCGAAAAACCGCGAGGGGAAGATCTACCTCAACACCCAGAGCTGGGCAATCGTCTGCGGCGCCGCGACGCCGGAGCGGACGCGGAAAATCCTCGCCTCGATCGACAGGCGCCTCAAGACCCCGCTCGGCTACCGCCTGATGGCCCCGGCTTACAGGCACTTCGATCCGGTCATCGGGCGCGTCACCTCGATGGAGCCAGGCATCTGCGAAAACGGCACCATCTACACGCACTGCAACGCCTGGATGGTCTGGGCTCTTCTGCGCGCCGGGCTGGTGGAACGCGCCTGGAGCCTGTACCGCGACGCCACTCCAGCCTACGGGGACTCGCCGCTCAAGGCATCCAACCCGCGCTTTGTCTACGGCAACTGCTTCTTCGGTCCCGAACATCGCAACGCGCCGTACCGAATGGAGTTCAACTGGATCACCGGCTCCGTCGCCTGGTTCTTCAACATCGAACTGGACGGCTTTCTCGGAATCAGGCGCGACTACGACGGGATTCGCGTGGCGCCGCACCTGCCGCGCGACTGGAGCGGCTTCACGCAGACGCGCACCTGGCGTGGGCGCACGTTCGACGTCGAAGTCAAGGGCGGCGGCTGGACCGTGGCCCGCGTTTCGGTCGACGGAAAAGCCCTGCCGGACACGTTCGTCCCGGAGGGGCTCCTGCGCGACGGGTCGCGCATTCTCGTCGAAATGGCCTCCCCGGCCGACGCCGGAAAAAGGCGGAAGGGCGGCGCCGCCGGCGCAGCGCAATGAAACGCATAATGATCTGCGCCGGAGAGACTTCCGGCGAACTCTACGCGGCGGCGCTCGTGCGCGAACTCCGCCGCAGTCACGGCTGCGCCGACGCGGAGTTCTTCGGCATCGGCGGCGACGCAATGCGCGCGGAAGGCGTCCGCCTGATGGCGCACGTTTCGCAAACCGGCGTGATCGGATTCGTCGAAGTGGCGCGCCGGTTCCGCTTCTTCGCGGGACTCCTTCGCTCGTTGCGCAGCGCGCTACGCGCTTCGCCGCGCCCCGACCTGCTCATAACCGTTGACTATCCCGGGATGAACCTGCGGCTTGCGCGCGAAGCGCGCGCCCTGGGGATTCCTGCGGTGCACTGGGTCTGCCCCCAGGTATGGGCCTGGCGCAAGGACCGCATACCGAAAATTGCCGCGTCGCTGGACGAACTTCTCTGCTTCTTCCCATTCGAGCCTGCGCTGTTCGAAGGCACAGGGCTGCGCGCCGAATTCACAGGGCATCCGCTGGTCGAGCAGATCGACGCCTTCCGGAGCGCCGCGTCCGGCACCCTGCCCTGGGATCCCGGAGCCACGCGAATCGCCCTGATGGCGGGCAGCCGCCCAGGCGAAGTGCGCAGGATGCTGCCAGTCCTGCTCGAAGGAGCGGCCATGGCCGAAGCGGAGCTCGGCGAATGCTCGTTCATCCTTCCCGCGCCCGACGAAACGCGGGCGGAGCAGCTCCGCGCCGCCGCGATGGCGGCGCGGAGCGGACCGCGCCACGTCCACGTCGTGACGGGCCGCTCGCGGCAGGCGCTTCTCGAAGCGCGCGCGGCAATTGTGAAAAGCGGCACATCGACCCTGGAGGCGGCGCTGCTCGGATGTCCGCACGCCATCGTCTACAAAGTCGCCGGATCAACGTACGCGATAATGAAACGCCTTCTCAACGGGGTGCGCTGGATCGGACTGCCGAACATAGTGGCGGGCCGGTCGGTCGTGCCTGAGCTGATACAGGGGGCGTTCACCCCGGAGGCGGTCCGCCGAGAACTGCTCGCGCTGTGCGCCGACGGGCCCGCGCGAGAAGCGCAGCTCAGCGCGTTCTCAGGAATCCGCGACGCCCTTGGAGGCAACGGCGCCACGGCGCGCGCCGCCGCGCGCGCCGCCGCCTGGCTGCACTGAGCGCGGCGCTACACAGCACGGTGCTACACGGCGCGGTGCGCCTCGCGGTCGCCCGCTACGATCCGCCCAACGGCGAAAAGTCAGTCACGGGAACGCGGAATGCGATTCCCGAACCGGCCTCGCTCAAGCACGGCAGCGCGCGAACGGCGTCGCAGACCGCGACGGCGTCGGCCGCAGGCACTATCGCAAGCAACATCTCCTTTTCCGGGACGAGAGGAACGCCGAGAAAAGTCTCGTCGCCCGGCTTGGCGGTTCCGCGCGCCGGGACTACGGTGCCACCGCCTGCCCCGGCCTTGCGGGCCGCGGCCATGACGTCGTCGGCATAGCCCTTGTTGACGATGAAGCAAACAAGTTCGTTCTTTTCGTTCATGGATTTGTCCTCGTATGTCCCGGAGACGGAGGCGTCTGCGGCCGGAGCGGAGGCCGTCTGCGCGGCGGGAGTGCCGAAGCGAAGCAAGGCGCGTGCCGTGGTCTCGAAAAGGACCCCGAAGCGCTTTGCCGAAGCGGCGGTAGCGCGAATCGCGGCCTTCACGGCCGGGGCCTTTTCGGCCGCTACGACGGACATCAGCAATTCGCGCGAAGTGCCGCCGATGCCGAGAAACTGCAACAGCGCGTTCGGAGCCGTTCCCTCCGCGAAGACCAGCGTGCCGCCGCCTGCGCCCGCCGCGTTGGCGGCGGTCGCCAGAGCCTCCCCGCGCCCGCGCGGACAGATGCCCACTATCAGTCTGCTCTCGTCCATCACATGCCCTCCGTGTTGTGTTTCCTTTTTCTCGAAACCATGATGCCCATGGCCTGAATCGCCAGCAGCGGCATTAGTGCCACGAGGGCGATGACGCCGAAGGCGTCGTCCCCTCCCCTGCCGGCGCGGGCCGCGCCCAACGCGAACGAAAGCACGAAAGTGGATGTGAGCGGCCCCGACGCCACGCCGCCGGAATCGAACGCCAGCCCGGTATACGGCTGCGGAGTCCATACCATGAGCAGCATCGCGAGCGCGTATCCTGGCAGAAGAATGCGGGAAAGCGGAAAACCGGCAATCGCCCTGGCCATCGCGAGCGCGATCGCAAAAGCAGTTCCGGCGGACAGGAACAGGAGCAGGGTGCGCCGCGGTATGGCGCCTGCGGAAACGCGTTCGACCTGGTCGCCAAGCACCCAGACCGCAGGTTCGGCGCACACGATTATCGCGCCGAACGCGAGCCCTGCGCCAAGCAGCAGACACGAAGGAACCAGGCCGCCGGCTGCGGCTTTCGCTCCAAGGGCCTCGCCAAGGATGCCGCCCGCCTGCATGAAGCCGCCGTTCACCCCAGAAAGGAACACGCCTAGGCCGATGAGCGACCAAAGCAGGCCCACGCAGATGCGCAATGTCTGACGCACGGAAATTCGGAGCAGCGCAGCCTGGGCAACGGCGAAAAGCGCCGCGAGCGGCAGAATCGAAACCAGCGCCTCGCGGCACGAGTCGCCCGCCGCCGCCAGAGCCGCGGAAAACAGGCCTCCCGCCGCCGCCGCGCCTTCGGTGGCGCCGGCATCGACCGCCGCGCCTCCGCCTTCGGTGCCTCCGCCACCAGAGCCGACCCCAAGACACAGCGAATACGCCAGCACGGCCATCACGGGACCGACGGAGGCGACCCCCGTCAGGCCGAATCCGCCGTCGCGGTCCGTCGCGCGGGACGTCGCGATGCCGACGCCGAGCGCAATCACAAACGGCACCGTCATCGGACCGGTCGTCGCGCCGCCGGAGTCGAACGCCACACCGTGCATTGGCGCATCGGAAAAACACGCCAGCGCGCCAAGCAGCAGATACGACCAGAACAAAGTCGCCTTGAGCGAGAACCTGATTGCGGTCCGGTACACTCCCAGCGCGAGAAACAGCCCGACGCCCACGGCGATCGACGCCACGAGCGCCCATTTGCCCATTGCCGGAAAGACGCTGCAGGCCTGGTCTGCGAACACCTGGATGTCCGGCTCGGCGGCGGTCACCACGACTCCGATCGCAAACGCCGCGCCAACAAGCAGCGAAAGGCGCCGCTTCGCCGTAAGCGCTGCGCCAAGACGCTCCCCGAGCGGCTGGATCCCGACGTCCACGCCAAGCAGAAACAGCGTGAGTCCAGCCACCAGCAGGACGGAACCGACCAGAAACCGCCCGATCCAGCCATCTGGCGCCGACCCGGCCGGCACCGCAAAGACGCCGAGGATCACCACTATGGCCGCGACGGGAAAAACCGACAACGCGGTTTCCTTTGTCTTTTCAAGAAAATTCACTGATCCCTCTGAACCACTTGCGCCAAAAGCAAAGAAAAAAATCCCCCGTGGCGAAAAATCGCCTCCGGGGGAAAATGGTGGAGGCGGTGGGAGTCGAACCCACGTCCGAAGCGGCGCCACCGAGGCGTCTACGTGCGTATCCTCCGTTTGAGTCTCGCCCGCAGCACTGCCCGGAGGCGGGCCACGCTACGCGCCAGCGGCCACGATCGTGTCGAAGAACTCCCGGCCACCCGGAGGGCTTCCAGCCTGCAAGTCGTCGCGTCCCCACCTAGCAGGCGTCGGTGGTTCGGCGTCGGGCCAAAAGTTAGGCCGCGAGAGGAACGTCGTTGTTGGCGTTTGAATTTTCCGGGAGAATTGTAGGGGTACACTCGGATCCCCCGCACGCAACCGCGGCCTCGACCGTCCCGTCGAAACCTGTCGCCCCCGTGCGCGTCGCCAAACGGCTTGGCGCGCGAGACGCATCAATGATACCACGCGCCCGCTGCCAATGCAACAGCTCCACGAGAAAAATCCGGGAAACGACGATTGCTAAACGCGAAGTCAAGGTATATGATTTCGCGGCGAAAGGTAGGACTTCGACCATGAAAAAATCGTCGTCGTTGCATGTCGCCGCCCTTGTCGCCACGGTCGCCCTGCATGGCGCGGAACCGCCGGAATGCCCGGACGGCGCGTGCGCGCTGCCAGAATGGGCCAAGGCGGACGCCGAGGCCGCGGCCATCCCCGCCCCGGACGAATTCACCGTCCTATCCCCGGTGCCGGAATCGGCCGTGGACCCAATCGCCCCGGCGCCGAGGCTCGCGTCGCTCGACGGCAAGACGATCGCCCTCGTCGGCGGCAGTTTCATGGCCAACGTGACCCACCCCGAACTGCGCCGGCTCATTCTCGCGGAATTCCCGACCGCAAAGGTTTACGTCCTTTCGGAAATCGGCTCTGCGGGGCCTTATCCCCGCCCCGGCGTCGTGCGCCGCGAAAAGGACCGCTTCCAGGACAGGCTGCGCGAATTCGGCGTCGACGCCGTCGTGTCCGGCAATGGCGGATGCGGACTTTGCACTCCAAAGGAAACTGGCTCGTGCATCGCCGCAGAGGCGATCGGGATACCGTCTGTCATGATCGCCGCGCCGGGATTTTCGAAACAGGCCGCTGGCACCGCACGCGCGGCCGGGCTCGCGCGGCTCGCAATCGCGGAATATCCTGGCTCGTTCGCCAGCCACACCCGCGAGGAGCTGCTAGAAAACACGCGCAAGACGCTCTGGCCGCAGGTGAAGGCCGGGCTTCTTGGCGCGGCGTCGCCTTCCCCGGCGGCCGGAACCAATGCGTCCTCGGCCGACGACGCGGCGTCGCAGGAAGACACCAAGTCAGAATCCGCCGCGGCCGCGATTTCCGGGTCCTTCGCCGACATCCAGCGGATTTTTCTCGATTCCGGTTGGACGGACGGCCTGCCGGTGGTTCCACCGACGGTGCAGGCCGTGGAGGAGTTCCTCGCGTTCACCGACCTCCCGCCTGACAAGTCGCTTGGCGCGATTCCGCCGGCGCAGCGCGAGGTCACGGTGCGCCATGTCGCGGTAAACGGAGTCATGGCGGGATGCCCGCCGGAATTCATGCCGATCCTGCTTGCCTTCGCCGAAGCCATGAAAAACGGCGACTTCCGGCGGCCGCTCGCCTCGACTCATGCGTGGACTCCCTACTGCTGGCTCAACGGACCGGTGGCGCGGCAGCTCGGCTTCGACTGCGGTCAGGGCGAGATTTCGGAGCCTAGGAACGCCGTCCTTGGCCGCTTCGTCAATCTCGCGATGCTCAATCTCGGCGGCTACCGAGTGAAGGAATCTCGGATGGGCACGTTCGGGTACCTCATGCCCTGGGTCATCGCCGAGGACGAAAAGGCCGCCGCCGCCGTCGGCTGGGCCCCATGGCATGTGCAGCGCGGCTTCGCGGCGGACGACTCAACTCTCACCGCGGCCTCGTCGATCAACTGGGGCAACAACCTCGTTCCCGCGACCGCCGACGCCGCCCGCATCAAGGACATGATGGCGTGGGACGCTGTCGAAAAGTCGCAGATGGCCCTGGCCAGCGGCATGCCGCAGACATGGCGGACGTTTTTGGTCACGGAAGGCGTGGCGCGGGATCTGGCCCGCGAATACAGCTCCAAGGACGCTCTGTGTCGCGCTCTGGAAAGCGCGGCGCGTCTGCCGCTCGGCTCACGCGCGTTCGCAAACTACTGGGGCAACCCGGGCAGCGCGTTCGATCCGGAAAAGTATCCGCTCGCGGCACACGAGCGGACGGTGGCGCGCAAGGAGGGCGCCGCCGAAACCGACACTCCGCCATGGCTCGCCTGGACGGGACTTTCAAGGATGGACACCGTCCCGGCAATGGCCCCCGGCAAGACCGCGATACTCGTTACGGGGGATCCCTCGCGAAACAAGTCGCTTTGCGTTCCGGGAGGAGGCTTCGCCACCGTGAAGATCGAACTCCCGGCCAGGTGGGACGAACTAATGGCGGCGCGCGGATACGAGCCCCTCGACTCTTTCCGCGTCGCGCCCGCCGCGCATGGCCAGGTCAGTCCCGGACTTCAACGCCAATCCGACCGGACGCCTCCCGCAGTTGACGACGCTGGAAGGACCCGGCGGACTCCCGCAGTTGACGACGCCGGGAGGACCCGGCAACCTCCCGCAGTTGACGACGCAGGGAGGACCCGGCGGACTCCCGCCAGGCGCCGGGAGCGAGCCCCGTCGCCGCGCGGAACGCAGCCGTGAAATAGGCCTTTGACGAAAAGCCCGCGCGCTTGCACACTTCCGCAAGGGGCAGCGCCGCGTCCCGCAAGAGCGTCTTGGCCTCCTCGATGCGGACGCGCGCGATTTCCCTGCGCACCGTCGTCCCCAGCTTTTCCCGGAACGCCGCCTCGACGGTCGTGTGCGAGCGCCCGAGCGCCGCGATGACTTCGGAGGCGTTGATGTTGCGTCCGATGTTTTCGCGGATGTAGCACAGCGCGTCGGAGAGCCACGGCTCGGGCGCGGGACAGGTCTGCGTCGAAGCCCGCCCGACGAGGCCCGCCGGGGCCGGACGCCTGTCGGCGGGGCGGCGCCCGGGGTTCTCCAGCCACTCCGCCAGCGCGTCCACGGCCTCGCGCCCGATCTCGAACGGATTCGGATCGATCGACGAAATCGTCGGTTCCCGGAAGTCGCAGAGCAGCGGATCGTCGTCCACTCCGAGAACCGCGACTTCGCGCGGGATGCCGAGCCCCGCCTTGCGGCACGTCTCGGCCACCTGCAGCGCCACGAGATCGTGCGCGCAGAACACGGCGACCGGCTTTTCGAGCGACTTGAGCCACGCGGCGAGCGGCCTGGCGGCAAGCCCCGCGTCGTAGTCGCCCCTGCCGATGACCTTTCGCCCGAACTTCTCCGCCGTGAACGACGCGTCCTCGAAGACGTCGCATTCGAACCCGGCCTCGCGCAGCGCCTGCGCGTAGGCCTTGCGCCGAAGCACGGAATAGCGCTGGCACGAGTAGCCGCAGAAGGCGAAGCGCTCGAACCTGCGGTCGAGGAAGTGCTCCGCGGCGAGCCGCCCCACGAGGTCCGCGTTCTGGTCGGCGACCACAAAGGGCGTTTCGGCGACGCCGCCGTAAACGTCCACCACGGGCCGGCCGGTCGCCCTCAGCCGCCTGGCAATGTCGGCGCTCCACACCCGCGCGATGAAGCCGGCGAACCCGCGCAGGCCGCGCCCCGCGGCCGGGGTTTCCCAGTCGATGAATTCCAGCGACATCCCGCCCAGCTCCCGCGCTCGCGACGCTATGCCCTCGCACAGCCGCCGCCCGTAGTGCCAATGCCGCTCGATGAGAAGCCCGATCCGTTGCATGCCGCGCAGGATACCGCTCGACGGGGCAAAATTCAATACGCCAGGGAAAGATCGTCAGGGAGAACGCAAGGAAAAACGGGAACGACGAAAAGCAAGTCACCATTGGTAAATCAAAAGTAGAAATTCAAAATACCATTGGTAAATCAAAAGTGAAAATCGAAAAACACATTGGTAAATCGGAATCACCTTGCCTTTCAACCGTCATTTGGATAGAATCCCCCGCATTCCGGCAACTACGGAAAGGAATGCCATGAAACGAGATTTCCAAACGACTCTGGCAGAATGGAACGGCAAGGCGGTGCGCAAGCCACTCGTAATCCGCGGCATGCGGCAGACCGGGAAGACGTGGTGCGTCCGGGATTTCGCCGCCAAGTTCTACAAGGACCAATTCCTTGAGGTCAATTTCGAGTTCTCGGATCGATGGGCGCCGGTGTTCGACGGCGATCTCGATCCCGGTCGCATCTGCGACGAACTTGAACTGCTCTGGGGAAGGCGCGTGCGTGGCGGCGGAACGCTTCTTTTCCTCGACGAAATCCAACTGTGCCCGCGGGCACTCGCGTCGTTGCGGTATTTTCGGGAGCGGATGCCGGAAATTCCCGTGATCGCCGCAGGCTCGCTTCTGGACTTCGCGCTGGACGGCATCCAGTTTCCCGTGGGAAGGGTGCAGTTTGCCGAACTTCATCCGATGACGTTTGCGGAATACCTGGAGGCGACTGGAAACGGGCCGCTGGCCGCGCTCCTTAGGGAACCGCCGCGCAAGTTGCCTAAGGCAGTCCACGAAAAACTGCTCGACGAGGTTCGCCTCTACTCCATCGTCGGCGGTCTTCCCGAATGCGTGGAGGCCAAGGCTGCCGGATCCGGACTTCTTGACGTTAGGGAAATCCAGCGGAATCTGATCGTGGCGTTCGAGCAGGACTTCGCGAAGTATCCGGAACGCATGGACGATTCGATCCTCCGCGAGATCTGGCGCGCGGCAAACGCCTCCGCCGGCCGGCAGATCTCCTATGCGGCGCTTTCGCGCGACCACGCCGGGGCCACGAACAGGAAGGCGCTGGAACTTCTGTCGAAGGCAAGGCTCGTCAAGCTGTCGCGGGCCGTCGCGTCGGCCGCGATGCCGTTCGACCTCGATGTCGCGCCGCGAATCAAGCCGTTCGCGGGAGACATTGGACTTTACCAGACGATGGCAGGACGCCCGGCGGACGATATGCTGCGCGAGCGAGACCTGCTCGCAATCTACAACGGAGCCCTTGCGGAGCAGTTCGTCGCCCAGGAGCTCGCAGCATCGTTCGGCGGAGACGAGCCGCACTGGTGGAAGCGCGACGCCAGAAACGCGCAGGCGGAAATTGATTTCATGGTGGCGCTGGACGGACGGGCGGTTCCGGTCGAGGTCAAAAGCGGCCCTGCCGGTCGCCTGAAGAGTCTGCACCAATTTCTGAAGGAAAACCCCAGGACACAGAACGCCATCGTCCTTTCCGGAGCTTCGTTCGGGGAGATTCCGGAACAACGTCTTCGATTTCTGCCCATCTACTACGCCGGTTCGCTTCGTTTCTGAAATTGAAGTTGATGTTTGCGAAAATCAATATGATCGTTGCGATTTTCGATATTGACACTCTCCGCGGACGCGCTATGCTCCATTTCGTTCGGGAGACTTCTTGCAATGATCGGAAATGCGGCTTCGGCCTTTGCGAACGGAAAAATCGGAAACGCGGAGCAGGTCTGCTCGGCGAGGCGGGTCCAGGCGCTGGACGGACGCGGCGCGGGGACGCGGCTCTTATGCGCCTCCAACGGGCGCCTGAACTTCGTCCTGTCGGAGTCGAACGCCCTCGACATCCTCCAGCTCTGGCACGGGGGGACGAATGTCGGCTTCCTTTCCAAAAACGGACTGCGCGCGGACGACCCGGACTTCCTGCGCTCGTTCCCCGCCGGCATGCTCTACACATGCGGGCTCGACGCCATCGGCGCCGTGGAGGGCCACCCGCCGCACGGGCGCTTCCACTCCATTCCGGCCGAAATCCGCGAACTCTCCGCCGGCGCGGACGGCGTCCGCGTCGGCGCCGACATCCGCGACACCGCGCTCTTCGGGCAGAACCTCGTCGTCACGCGCACGATCGAGTGCGCGCCGCTTTCCGATGAAATCCGCCTGACGGACCGAATCTCCAACCGCGCCTTCACGGCCGCCCGATACTGCCTTCTCTACCACGTGAACGTCGGCTGGCCGATCGTCGACGCCGGCGCCCGCATCGTCGGCGACTTCGTCTCGTCGCGCCCGCGCACCCCGTGGGCGGAGCACGAGATGGCAAGGATGCTCGAAATGGAGGATCCGGTCCCTGGCGCGGAGGAAACGTGCTACTTCCACGAGACGCGCGACGGCGCGATGTCCGTCGAAAACGCGCGCATCGGCAAGCGCTTCACCGTCCGCAGCTCGCTCCGAAAGTTCGTCCAGTGGAAGAGTCGCGCCAGCGGCGACTACGTGCTGGGACTCGAACCCTGCACGAGCCACCTCGACGGCGAACTCACGTATTCCACGCTCGCGCCCGGCGCGTCGGAGACGCACACCCTCTCGCTTACAACCGAAGACTTCACAACCGAAGGAACCAGACCATGAAAAAGACCACGTTCGCACTCTGCTTCTGCAACCGCGGCTTCATGCCCGGCGAGCTCATCCTCGACGCGCGCCGCGAAATCGCCCAGGCCGTCGAAAACGCCGGCTTCAGCTGGATCGCGATGGACGAAAGGGCGACGCGCTACGGCGGCGTCGAGACGCGCGACGAGGGCCGCCTCTACGCCAAGTGGCTCGCGGAGCATCGCGGGGAGTTCGACGGCGTGATCTTCTCGATGCCGATCTTCGCCGACGAAAACGGTGCCTTCGAGGCGCTGCGCGACGCGGGCGTTCCGATTCTCCTCCAGGCCTATCCCGACGAAATCGGCAAGATGGACTTCGCGCACCGCCGCGACGCCTACTGCGGCAAGTTCTCCGTGACCGACGTCTTCACGCAGTGCCGCATCCCGTTCACCGTGATGAAGCCGCACGTCGTTCATCCGCTCTCCGCGGCGTTTCGCGCCAACCTGGAGGAGTTCGCCGCGATCTGCCGCGTCGCGGGCGGCATGAAGCGCTTTTCCGTCGGCTGCATCGGCGCCCGCACCACGGCGTTCAAGACCACGCGCTTCGACGAAATCGCGCTCCAGAAATACGACATCACCGTCGAGTCGTTCGACCTCTCGGAACTCGTCCACAAGGTGCAGAAGCGCGGCGCGGACGATGCCGTGAAGGCGAAGATCGAGCGCCTGCGCGCCTACACGAACTGCTCGCTCGTGCCGCAGGACCGCATGGAGACGCTCGCGAAGATTTCCTGCACGATCGACGACTACATCGCGGAATACCACCTGGACGCCCTTTCGCTGCGGTGCTGGAACGAGATGGAGACGATCCTGCGCGTCTGCCCGTGCGTCCTGCTTTCCGAGCTGAACGACCGCGGCGTTCCCGCCTCGTGCGAAATCGACCTGTGCTCGGCGCTTATGATGCGCGCCATGCAGCTCGCCTCCGGAAAGCCCACCGCCGTCCTCGACTGGAACAACAACTACGGCGACGATCCCGACAAGGTCATCCTCTTCCACTGCGGCCCGGTGGCGCAGTCGCTCATGGCGGCGAAGGGAACCGTGACGGCGCACAAGATGTTCGAGAAGGGCGATCCCGGATCCGGCTGGGGCTCCAACGAGGGCCGCATCGCCGCGTTCCCGATGACGTTCTCCAACTGCCAGACGAAGGACGGCCGCCTCGTCGTCTATGCCTCCGAGGGCGAGTTCACGGACGACAGGATCGAGGACGGCTTCTTCGGCTGCGGCGGCGTGGCGAAGATCCCCGCCCTCCAGGACAAGCTCGTCCGGCTCGCGCGCGGCGGATTCAAGCACCACACGTCCGTCGGCGTCGGCCACATGAAGAGCGCCCTGCGCGAGGCGTTCACGACGTATCTTGGCTACGACTGGACCGACATCGACGCATGAAAAGAATCGCGGGGCTCGACGTAGGCACCACGGGCTGCAAGGTCACGGTGTTTTCGGCGGAGGGCGAAAACCTCGGCCGCGAATACCGCAACTACCCGGTGACGCGCGAAACGGACGCGCAGGAAATCGACGCCGACGCACTCGCTTCGGGCGTCCGCGAATGCCTCCACGCCGCCAAGGCGCGCTTCGGCGCGCTGGACGCCATCGGAGTCACGAGCTTCGGCGAGGCGTTCGTGCTGCTCGACGAGGCTGGAAGGCCGCTGCGCCCGATCCTGCTCTGCACCGACGCGCGCGGCGCCGAGGAGTGCCGCGCGTTCCGCGAGCGCTTCGGAGCGGACCGCGCCGCCGAAATCGCCGGCGTGCTTCCAAGCGAGTCGTATTCGTTCCCGAAGCTGATGTGGGTGAAGGCGCACGAGCCGGAAACATACGCCCGCGCCCGCCGCGTGATGCTCGTCGAAGACTACGTGATCTGGCTTCTCACGGGACGCGCCGCCATCGACCATTCGCTCGCCGCGCGCACAGGCGCCTTCGACATCCGCCGCCTTCGCTGGAGCCGCGAAATCCTCAACGCGGCCGGCCTCGACGCGGCGCTCCTTTCCGAACCCGTCGCCACCGGCGCGGCCGTCGGGGCCGACCCGGACGGAACGCTCGTCGTCGCCGCCGGACACGACCAGGTGGCGTGCGCCGCCGGAGCGGGCGTCTTCGAGCCGGGCGTTGCCGCCGAGGGTGCCGGAACCGTGGAATGCATGACGCCGGTGTTCGCCGAAATTCCCGCGAATCAGCGATTCCACCGCGACAACTACTGCGCCGTCCCGTATTTCAGACGCTTTGTCACCTACGCCTACTCCTACACCGGCGGCGAACTCCTGCGCTGGTGCCGCGACGCGCTCTGCCGCCGCAGCCACGAGGAGCTTCAGTCCGGGCCGTGCGACGGCCCCACGGGGCTGCTCGTGCTGCCGCACTTCGCCGGCGCCGCGACGCCCTACATGGACTCCGGCTCGCGCGGCGCGATCGTGGGGCTTTCGCTCGCCACCACGGACCGCGACATCTACCGGGCGTGCATGGAGGCCGTCGCCTACGAAATGCGGCTCAACCGGGAGCGGCTCGCAGCCTCCGGCGTCGCGTTCGACCGGCTCGTCGCGACGGGCGGCGGCGCGAAGTCGCGCCTTTGGGTGCAAATGAAGGCCGACGTCCTCGGCATCCCGATCGAAACGCTCGAAACGGACGACGCCGGCACGGTCGGCTGCGCCATGATGGCGGGGCTCGCCTGCGGCGCGTTCGGCTCCATCGCCGAAGCGGCCGCGAAAATGGTCCGCCGCGCCGGGCGCTTCGATCCCGACCCCGCGCGCCACGCGCTCTACTCCGAAGTCTTCGCGCGATACGAACGGCTCTACGCCGCCGTCCGCCCGCTCGTGTAAAACGGCCCCCCATCACCATGTAACACTGCCCTCCCAACTTTCCTACCTTTCAACCTTTCAACTTTTCAACCTTTCAACTTTTCAACTCCGATGAAAGTCTCCCTCAAAAACGTACTTGGCTGGGCCGAAAAGCGCAACTGCGCAGTCGGCGCGTTCAACACCCCCACCTTCGAAAACATCCGCGCGGTTCTCGGTGCGGCGGAAAGTGCCGGCGTTCCGGTCATCATCGCCCACGCGCAGCTGCACGAGACGGAAGGTGCCCCCCTCCACGAAATCGGTCCGCTCATGGTCTGGGCCGCGGAGCGCGCGAACGTTCCCGTCTGCGTACACCTCGACCACGGCGAGGACGCGGACTACATCCGCCGCGCGATGGACATCGGCTTCACCTCTGCCATGATCGACGCCTCCGCCAAGCCCTACGACGACAATGTGTCCCTCACGCGCCAGGTCGTGGAAGAGGCGCACGCCCGAGGCATCGACGTGGAGGCCGAGATCGGCGCCCTCGCGTCGCGCGAAGGCGGCGATGGCGGCGCGGGGGCGGCGGTTTACACCGACCCGGAACTGGCGCGCCGCTTCGTCGCGGACACGGGAATCGACGCGCTCGCCGCGTCGTTCGGCACCGCCCACGGCATCTACAAGGCCAAACCGGTGCTCGATTTCGACCGCATCCGGAAAATCCGCGCCCTCGTCGGAATTCCGCTTGTCATGCACGGCGGCAGCGGCGTGTCCCCCGAAGACTACCGCACGGCCATTTCCTGCGGCATCCGCAAGATCAACTACTACTCCTACATGGCGCGCGCGGGCCTGAACGCCGTCTCGGCCCGCCTCGCCGCAGGCGAGACCACGTTCTTCCACTCCCTCGCCGCCGACGCGACTGCCGCCATGCGCGACGACGCCGCCCGCGCCATCGCCGTGTTCTGCGAAAGCTGCCCCCGCGCCTGAAATCCGCGCGCTTCTCGTCGCGCCATGCGCGATGCCGGACGAACTAATTCCAGGTGGAGATGCAGGACCGATTCCCGGGTCGCGGACGACAATCCAAGATAGTGAATTCGAACCGCACCACGCAATCGGAGCCTTCCTGTCGTTCAGGGTCGAACCGATGATCGCCTCGAATGCGTCGATGGTCTCCAGCGCCAGCGCGAAGGCGTATTCGTAACCCAAAGCCGTCGCGTGGAAGAGCGCGGGCAGCAGCGTTGCGGCCATCTGGACCGCCGGGGGATAGAGGTTCCGCGCGTCGGGCCGGCCGAGCAGACCGGCCTGCGCGTGCACCGCAGCGTCGTGCAGACCGCGCCAGTGCCCGATCGAGACGTCGTCCGGCCCGTCGTCGCTGCCGCGCCATTCCGGTCACCAGGCCCACAGCGAGTCCAGCGGCCGGACCGCGACCGCGAGCGTGTCCGGCGTCGGGCACGGCGGCTCGTACATCGCCCGCCGCTGCTCCGCCTCCCGTT
>CAMOSH010000015.1 GCA_946624575.1 uncultured Verrucomicrobiota bacterium | reverse complement strand
ACAAATGGCAAATCCAAATTGCGGTCCGCCCGAAGGTCGGCCCCTACCGGCAGGGCGCGCTCGCCGAGCGCGCCGCCATTGACATTGGTGTACAATGAGGATTTGTGAACATTTGGGATTTGTGGACAATCGCCAATTGCGAACGATTGTGAACAATCGTCGTCCGCATAGCGGACGATGTAGTCCTGGTTGGTGATGGTGAAGGCGCTGGGGGCTTCCTCGACGGCGAGGGTGGAGAGGTCGAAGCGGACGCGGCCGGAGGCGTTTTGGAGGCCGAGGAAGAGCGAGGCCTCGTCGGCGTCGTGGACGGCCGCGTCGTAGCGCAGCTCGAGCGTCGTCTCGGCCATGTCGCCGAAGCGTTGCGGCACGGTCTCGACATAGGCGCGGCGGCGGATGAGCCGGTCGTAGATCGTGAACTGGAACTTCAGGCCCTCGTAGGAAAACTTCGGGCGCGGGACGCCCTCCATCGAAGCGCGCACGGTGAGCCGAAACGACTTGTTGCGGAACGGGCGCAGGTCGAGGCGGGCCGTCGCGCCGCCGCCGGGGGCCTCCGGCGGAGCGTCCACGACGAGCGCACCGCCCTCCATCCGCGCCGCGCCGGAGAACGTCCACTCCAGCGGCGGGAGAGGAAGCGCGGCGGCGGAGGCGACCGCCTGAAGTATGGCGAGCGTCCACGCAGAGACGCAGAGGCGCGGAGGAGCCATTCGCCACAAAGAACACATAGAGCACAAAGTCTTTGCGTTCTTTGTGGCTGAAACAATCCTGTCAATCCTGTTCATCCTGCAATCCTGTCCAAGAAATCACCGTGTCTTTGCCCTTTTCAACTTTTCAACCTTTCAACTTTTCAACTTCATCTCATGATCCACATCGTTCCGCCGTCGATGAAGGTGATTGCGCCGTCCTTGAGCTTCGGGACTCCGGAACGGACCGCCACGCCGTCCACGCGAACCGTCCACGAAACGAAGTTGCCGCCATCGGCGACGTCGGCAAATGTCACGGGGAGCGTGAGGCCGTAGAGCGACGTTCCCGCCGGGACGTTCACGAGGTCGAAGACTCCGCCCTGCGCGATGGTCACGCCGCGGATCGTGCCGCCGCCGGTTGCCATGTCGATGGTGAGGCGCGAGAGCGTCTGGCCGCCCGCGACGCCCGAGGCGTCGAGCGTCGCGCCGGAGGCGACCTTCACGTTCGCGGCCGAAGCAAAGCCCGCCGCGCCGTCGGCGAGGAAGCCCTTGATCACGAATGGAGTCGAGCCGTAGCCGCTCTCGGAAATCGCGCCGGTCCGCGTATCGACCGTCTGCCAGTTCACGCCGTCGGGGCTAGTCTCGAAGCGCCATGCGCTCGGATGCCAGTACCAGGTGATTCCGCTTGCCTTGACCGGAAGGTAGGACTGGACGCAGTTCTTGCCCGCAGCCATGCGGAAGGCGATCCAGGTTTGCGAGGCGTTGTTGTAGATGTAATAGGTGCCGGCCGACAGGACGGCGTTGTAGGCATCATTGTCAAACGCGTTGCGCAGGTCCCAGAGATTGGCCGACTGTCCGGAAGGAACCGTCGTCGTCGTGGCGAAGTGGGCGACGCATTGGCCGGGCGCGAGATTCGCCGGGTCGGTTCCGGCGGCGAGGATGTTGCCGCCGCTCCCGATTCCCTTTGCGACGTTTTCGGCACCGGTCGTGTCGGAAAAGACGCGCAGGTCGCCGATGGCGATCTGGTTCTGCTGGGGGTATTGGGTTCCGTTGAAAAGAAAGCGATACCACTCGTTGGTGCAGGTGCGGCCTGAGAATACGAGCGTGCCGCCGCGCACGTCGATGTCCGATCCAAGCGCCTCTTCCGTCTGCACGATAACGCGGTTGGAGCCAGTCTTGATGAAGGCAGTGCCGTCGGGGAGTTCGGGGTCGTCCCAGACGAGTGTGTCGGCCGAGCCGTTGTCGCCGAAGGTGATTTCCAATTTGCCGCCGTCCATCTTTTCGACGGGGCCGTCGCCGGAGAACGCGGGGGTGCAAAGCGCCGTGCGCTCGATGACGAGCGTCGCGCCCTCGGCGACGGAGACGGAGGCTGCTGAAAGTCGCATCCCCGACTCGCCTGTCACGACGAGCGTTCCGGCCTCGACGCGGAGCGCGGCGATGTCGGAGCCGCCGAGCGAGACGATATTCGTCTCGGCGCCGCGCTTCACGAGATTGATGTTGCCGCCGGAGAGGACGAGGTTCGTGATGGAACCGACCGCGTCGCCCTCGCCGATGCGGAGCGTCGCGACGGTGGAGGCGGAGTTCGTGATGACGCCGCCCGCAGAACAATCGATGCCGTTCACGGCAACCGAATGGCCGTTGAGGTTCAGGCGCGGCGCGGGCGGGCCGGCGCGGTTGATCCACTTGAGGACGATGCCGCCCGTCTGCGGGCCGGAGGGAAGGCAGTCGTCGGCGCGGCAAATAACATCGACTGCGTTGGAAAGGACGAGGCTGCCCGTGTGGTTCCACGTCGTATGCGATGTGTTGAGCCAGACGGTGCCGCGCCAGTCGTTTTCGGCGTTGTAGTCGGAGGTGTCGATAACGACTTCGCATGGTCCGCGTGTTTCGACAGAGCCGTCACCCGTGAGCCAGCTCATGCGCTGAAGTCCAAGCGGTCCGAAGCGAATCGGGTACGAGGCCGTTCCTTCGAGAATCCACTTGCCGCCGTTCGCCGAGCAGAGCGGCGTGCCGGAGAAGGAAGTGCATCCGAGCGAGCCGCCGAGGAAGTGGATGCGCGCCGCGACGGTGAAGTTGGCGTTCGTGGCGCACTGGAGCGTTGTCTTGCCGGAACGCAGCGTAAGGAGAGTGGCGTATTCGTTCTCGGTTTCGACATCTGGAGAAAGCGAGAGACGGGCCGAAGACGGAAGCGTTCCGCCTTTCACCTCGACGCCGCCGGCCGGGCCATCGACCGTGACGGTCGGCGTGGTGAGTGTCCCGCCTGTGAGCGTCAGCGTGTCGCGCAGTAGCACCGCGTCGTAGGAAAAGTCGGCCGACAGCGACATGGGGATTCCGGGCTGGACGACGAGTGTGTTGGCGGAGACCCAGTTGTGGGCCGCCGACGTGGCGGAGACGACGAAGCCGAGCGGAATCTCCGCGCCTGCCGTGAAGGGTTGGGAGCCGCCGTTGCGGAAGTAGTCGCCGGAGACGAGGTCGTAGAGGCAGGCCACGCCGTTTTCGTCCTTGCACGGAACGAAGTCGCGCTTCAGCTCACCGTCGAGCCAGATCTTGGCCGAATAGATGCGGGCGCTGGCTCCCTGAAACACCCCTGTGCCATATTTGTTGGCGGCGAAAAGATACATGCTGATGCCCGAATCGAACGACGACGTTTCCGATGTTGGCGTGCCTTTTGAAACGCCGTCAACGTAGAATGCCTGCTCGCCACTTTTGAAAACGGAGCGAACATGATACTTTTGGCCATTTGAAATTTCGGGGGAAGTTGACCAGTAAACGCCGCCCCGCAACCAGCCTTTCCACCATTTTTGGTTCGCCCAGTGGACTGGGTAGAAGCGCGTGTCGCCGCCATCCTTGCGGCATCCGAGAATGGTGCAGTCGGTCATCGAAATACAGGCAACATCGATTTCGGCCACCACGCCTACTTTCCCTAGAACTTGCGTGTCAATCCACTGCGTCGGGGAATCCTTGTTCTGCGACGATGCAATGTATTCGAGTCGCTTGGCGTAGGGGCGCGTTTCGGGTGAGAGGAGGAAGAAGCGGAGGCTCTTCACCATGTCGCCCCAGTTCGCAGGGAGCGGAATGGTCTGCGAGGTCGCGTCGGCCGCGACGGAGCCGAGAATCTCGAACGAATCCCAGGCGTTGGTGGCGATGCCGCCGTCGGTGGCGCCGCAGCCCCAGGCAAGCGTGTAGGCGGCGCCATCCGCGTCGCCGAAGGCGAGCGTGAGCGCGGAATCCGTTGCAGAGGCGATGGAGACCGTGCGGGCGAGACTCGCCGCTGGCACGGCGAGAGCGCAAATGACCAGCACGGCGCATTGCGCGACGATTGCGCATGCAAGCGCAAAGGCGCGAGCGAAAAGCTGGCCTGGGAGCGCGGGCTTCCAGCCCGCGGAGTTTTCGCAGGCAAGATGCCTGCGCTCCCAGCGGGCGCGGCCAGAGGCCGCACCTCCCAACGAGGGATTTTCGCCTGCGGAATTGTGACGAGTCGTTGTTTTCATGGTGTGCCTTTCGTTTTGTCGATTGCAGTCGGTTGCCCTCGATTGCAGTCGAAGATTGAGTTGTGGCGGCCGGGACCGAAGGCGCGGCCGTCGGGAAGAAGGGCGGTGGTGCCGGAAGGCACGGAAATGGAGAGGGTTGCCGGAGCGCGGACGGCTCGTCCGCTCTGGGAATGCGGTCTTCCGGCCTCGTCGTCGGAACGCGGCTGAAAGCCGCATTCCCCTGCTTTTCCGAGCCGCCATTCGACTTCAATCAGACCGTGCGGAGTGGGGACTCTGCCACGGGCCCAGTCGAGGCCTTCGGGTGGCTGCGGAGCGATGCGGAAGACGCGGAAGCCGGGCTCGACCGGTTCGACGCCGAGGAGAAAGTTCTGGAAGAGGTCGGAGACCGAGGTGTCGGGGTGCGACTCGTCCCACCAGCCGTGGGTGTAGAGGTAGAGGCATTCGGTGGTGCAGTGCGCCCCCGGCCAGGCGGGGTCGGAGAGGGCGGACCAGTTGCCTTCGTCGAGGAGGCGCATGGCGTCGGCGGCGAGCCCGTGGCGGAGCATTCCGCGCATCGCGAGAATGCGGAACTTGCCGACGCCCCAGTCGCCGCCGGGACGCGAGCGGACGAGGGCGAGCGCGTCGGCGTCGGAGAGGAAGCCGGAAGCAAGCAGCATCGAGCAGGAAAGCGGATCCAGCGGCGTTTCCAGGGAGCGCAGGCTTCCAGCCTGCAATACCGCGGGCAAGATGCCCGCGCTCCCAGACTGCGATGGGTGCGGCGTCTCGCGGCACTCCCCATGCCTGCGCTCCCGGAGGAACGCCCGCCGGATGGCGGCGGCTTGGTCGCGGGCGAGCGCCTCCAGCTCGGCGGCGCGGGCGTCGAAGCCGAGTGCGCGGGCGAGGTGGGCGCCGTCGCGCCAGGCCATCCAGAAGACGAGGTTCTGGTACACGCGCTTCGAGAGGTCGCCGCAGTCCATCGCGTAGGCGTGCTTGGAGGTTTCGAGGCGCGGCGCGTGAAGACCGTCCGGCCTCATGCGCGTGGCGAGGTAGCGCAAGTCGCGATCGGCGGCGGGCCAGAGTTCGCGCGCCAGCGCTTCGTCGCCCGTGTAGAGAAGATGCTGCCACAGGACCGGCACGAACCAGGCCGAGAATTCGTCCGAGGCGAAGAGTCCGTAGTCGCCGGAGCGCGGCGGCGCGTCGTCGTGCGCGTAGGGCGCGGCGTGGATGAACCCCTCGGGCGTCTGGTGAGCGGCAAGGATGCGGAGCGCGCCGGCGACGAATGGGTCGCCCGGCCCGAACGCGAAGTAGGCGGTGCGCTGCGACCACCACAGGTCGCCGCTCCAGACGAGGCGGTCGCGCTTGGCGCCGTCAGCGAGGTAGGGAGGTGCGGAGGGATAGACCCAGTTCAGGGCGGAGCCGGGGCGGGGGGCGGTGGCATTGTTCACAATTGGCAATTGTTCAAAATTGTCCACAATTGGCAAATCCAAATTGCGGGCCGCCCGGCGGTCGGCCCCTACCATCTCGCCGGGCCGGCTCGCCCCCCCCTTTTCCGGTAGGGCGCGCTCGCCGAGCGCGCCGCCATTGATATTGGCATTTGCGTCATTGACGCTCAATGAGGATTTGTGAACATTTGAGATTTGTGAACATTTGCCAAAATCCTCGCGCCACCGCACTGCGCCGGATTCGTCCAGCACCCGCACCGCATGCACGACCGGCCACTGCTCCTTTTCGAGGCGGAAGCCGAAGCGGCCGGGCTTCAGCGGAACGCGGACGGTGCGGATGGCGCCGTCGGGTCCTTCCTGGCGGATCGTTTCGCGCACGGCGGGCTCGGCGTCGAGCCAGCCGGTGAAGACCTCGAAGAAGGCAGGGCCGTCGAAGTGCGGATTGCGGCGGAACTCGACGTCGAGTTCCAGCGTTCCGGAGAAGTCCGGAACGAAGCGGCACCAGCCGTCCGCGGCACCGCGTTCGAGGCGGCGCGGAAGAAGCGCGCCCTCGACGACGCGCCAGCCGTCGGGGTTCGGGAACGACGAGAGCTGGCACGAGCGGACGCCGAGGTGCCAGATCGCCTCCAGTTTTGGATCGGCGCACTCGAACGAACCAACCGCCGGAGCCTCGGAGTGGACTCCGGCGTTGACGATGCGCAAACCCGCGATCTCGACGGCGGCGCCTGGCGTCTCCTGCTCGGCGCGCACGTAGCGCAGCTGCCCCTGAAGGAGCGGCGCGACGAACGTCCCCGTGCGCGGAATCGTGTAGATCTCGAAGCGACCGGGGTTGGCGGGAAGCACCGGGTTGTCCACATGCAGGTAGTAGGCGCTTTCCTCCCGCGTGAAGTCGCCGTCCCGCGACAGTCCCTCCGGGTGGCAGGCGTAGGAAAGACGCAGCACGGGAAGAGTCCCGTCCGGCGCCGCCTTGAACGAAACCACCTCGAACGCAGCGAAGCCGCCGACCGTCTCCGGGCCGAAGTCGAAAACCGCCTCTTCGCCGTCATGCAAAACCTGAGCGCCCCCGCCTGACACCGGGTGCGATGAACGGACGCCACTGCTGTCGTGAAAAGTCTGCACAGCCACATTCCTCTCTTCGACATCCATCCTAGCCGGATCCGGCGGTGAAAGATACACCGATTTGCGTAAAAATTTTTACTCTGTTTGCGCATGGGAGTTTTTGACACGCATCGGGAAAACCCGTAGGATTCCCGGCCATGACCAACGTAGCCATCCTCTTTTCCCTGGCCCTCAAGGGGCAGCGCTCGACATTCCGCGGAATCGTCGATTACGCGGAACGCAACGGCCCGTGGTTCTGCCATTTCCAGGAAGGACGGACGGGTGTCCGCATGGCGGATTTTTCACGAACGGGCGTTTCGGGCGTGATCGTGTCGGGCGTCTCGCGGGGCGACGCGCCGGAAATCGCGGCGCTGGGCGTGCCCGTCGTCTTCGTCGAGCCGTGGGAGGAAATGCTCGAGCCGGACTTTCCGATCCAGGGTGCCCCGTACGTGCGGCGCGATTCGCGCGCCATTGGCGCGATGGCGGCGCGCTACTATCTGGAGCGCG
Organism: uncultured Verrucomicrobiota bacterium; assembly: GCA_946624575.1. Classification (GTDB taxonomy): domain Bacteria; phylum Verrucomicrobiota; class Kiritimatiellia; order RFP12; family UBA3636; genus UBA3636. The sequence continues at coordinate 29,294 of CAMOSH010000015.1, read as the reverse complement.
GATACGAGTCGTTCGCCTACGTCGGCGAGCCGAAGGGCTATCCGTGGAGCGCGGAGCGTCGGCGCGGCTACGTGGACGCGCTTGCCGAAGCGGACCGCAGGTGCGCCATTTACGACCGTTTCACGGCCCGCGACCGCATCGACTGGCCGGCGGAGCGGACGCGGCTGATCGCGTTCCTGCGCTCGCTTCCGCGTCCGTGCGCGGTGTTCGCTCCGATGGACGCCCGCGCGCGGCTGGTGCTGGAGGCCTGCGCCGTGGCCGGACTGCGCGTCCCCGAGGAAATCGCGGTGCTGGGGGTGGACAACGATCCACTGCTGTGCGAATCGGCCGCGCCGACGCTTTCCAGCATCCACGCGGGGGGATTCCAGCGCGGCTGGATCGCGGCGGAGATGCTTGACGCGCTCTTGCACGGGCGCGAGCCGCGCGAGCGAGCCGTCTCGCTGCCGCCCCTCTTCGTCATGACGCGGGGCAGCACGGGCTACGCGGCGATGAGCGACCCCTCCATCTCCAAGGCCATCGCCTTCATCCGCCGGCACGCGCGGACAGGCGGCATCGACGTCGGCGACATTGTCCGCGCCGTGGGCTGTTCGCGGCGCTATCTGGAGCTGCGCTTCCGCTCGCGTCTCGGCCGCTCGATCCGCGACGAACTGCTGCGCGAGCGCATCGAGTGGGTCAAGTCGCTGCTTTCCTCCACGAACCTGTCCGTCGGCGAAATCACCGAGCGCGCCGGCTTCGCGCGCGAAAGCCATCTGGGGCGCCTGTTCCGGCAGGCCACAGGCGGCACGATGCTCGCGTGGCGCCGCGAAAACCGCGACGCCGTCGAATTCTGAATCACCGGCTCCGATCAGTCTTCCAGCAGGATGTCGCGGAGGCGGGCGAACTCCTCGGGCGTGATGCCGCAGTCGAGGAGATAGAGCTGGCAGCGGCGCTGCCAGGTGTCGCCCGGCTCGCCGTATTTGCCGATGCCGTCCGTGAGGTGCGACTCGCGGCACCAGAAGTCGGGTTCGTTCTCGTGCGCGTCGTCGGGAATGTTCGGGTAGAAGGTCGATTCCCAGTCGGTCTCGATGTCGTGCTGCGGGACGCCGAGCGCACCGAGCAGCACGTATGCGAGCGAGCCGGTGCGGTCCGCGCCGCCAATGCAGTGGAAGTAGATCGGGTAGTTGGCCTCGTCGCAGAAGACGCGGACGTTTGCCGCCATGGTCTTCTTGTTGTGGTCGTGGTAAATGGAGCGGTAGGCGGGCGACGAGCGCTCGATGAAGCGGACGCCGGAACCGAGCGGCGATTCGGTCATGTCAACGGTCTCGCCCTTGCCGCGCAGGTCGAGGTCGGTGCGGATGCCGAGCGTCCGGGTAAAATACTTGACGTCCTCCACGGTGAGGCGGTTGCGGCCCTGCGTTTCGCCGGTGACGGAGTTGTAGTTGAGCCCCTGTCCGCGGAAGGCCAGGCCCTGCCGGACGCGGCGGCCGTCGGTGGTGCGCCAGCCGCCGAAGTCGCGGATGTTGTGGACATTGCCCTCGATCTCGATCCAGCGCGGAGCGCGGTCCTCGGTGGCGAACGCGGCGACGGCCGAGCGCACGACCGGGCCTTTCTTCTGCCCTTCCTCGGGCTTTCCGAGTCCGGTGACGCGCCAGTAATACTGCCGCGCGACTTCGAGATTGGCGCGGGGCACCGTGTAGGAGACGCGCTCGCCGCCTACGCCGTCGATGTCCTGGTCCGTCTCGCGTCCCGTCGCCGGATCGACGTTCTTCACGCCCACGTACCAGACGCGCGCGTCGGAGAGGTCGGGGCTTTTTCCGATTTCAAGCTTCCACGGCCCGGTCTCGCCCTCGGTGGCGCACCACGTGAGAACGAAGGGCCTGGACTTGCGCCAGAACGGGTCGTGGCGGATGACCTTGCCGCCGTGCTCGCGGTCCTCGCGGAAGAGCGCGATGCGCTCCGCGAGCGTAGGCAGGTCCATGACCTTCTTCTGCGCGTCGGGCACGAGCGCGACGGTCTCGCCGCCGGCGGGCGAAATTGGCACGAGCGCGGCGCGGGCAGGAGCTGCGACAAGCGCGAGAAACGCGAAAAACGCGATGGGAGAAGCGGAGGAGAGGTGTTTCATGGCGGGAATCATAGCATGGAAAGCGGGGGAAGACAAGGTGCGGCCCCCATCGGCTCGCCGGGACGGCTCGCCCCACCCTTTCCCGGCTCGCCGAGCGCGGCGCAACATTTTTCAGCCACAAAGGACACAAACGTCGCAAAGGCTTTGTGTTCCTTTGTGTTCTTTGTGGCATATAAGTTCCGCGTCCTCTGCGGGAGGAAAATACTTCGTGGACTTTGCGGACGTAGCGCGAGAAATCCAAGGGAAATGTTGCCATATCGCCGCCACGCCGTAACATTTTTTCAGCCACAAAGGACACAGAGGTCACAAAGGCTTTGTGTTCCTTTGTGTTCTTTGTGGCATATAAGTTCCGCGTCCTCTGCGGGAGGAAAATACTTCGTGGACTTTGCGGACGTTGCGCGAGAAATCCAAGGGAAATGTTGCCAAATCGCCACCATGGGCGCAACATTTTTCAGCCACAAAGGACACAGAGGTCGCAAAGGCTTTGTGTTCCTTTGTGTTCTTTGTGGCTTGAATCCCTGGGTCTCCGCGGGAGGCTTTCGCCAGTTGAAAAGTCTCGTCTGCCAGTGACTCGCCTTGTTTGTCTTCTGGATTTTATGCGGAAGGCCGGCCCGTCTTCTCCCGCGCGCTGGCGGCAGCATCCAGGCGATCCGCGGCAAGGAAGCCGGAATCGTATTCTTCCATGTCTTCCGACAGCATCAACTGGTCTGGCAAACTGGCATTCTTCCCGACAACGGACGAAACGTCTGCGCCAGTTGCTCCGCCGACGTCACCCGAACTTGCCCGAAGACAGTCGAAAGCCTGCACGAGAATCCGCCGAGCAACGGAAAATGCGCCAGGCGACTTTGATTCGCGCGGACCGGCAACATTCAGCACGATGGCGGAGGCGTCGCCCGGGCTCACGGTCGCTTCCAGCCGGAGCATCCAGTCACGAATCTGCGAGACCGCGTCGTCGTCCCGCAGGCAGACGACCTTGAATGGCCGCCCAATCCTCCGCGCAGTGTCCACGGTGAGCTGCGTTCCCGGCGAAAGCGGAATTCCGGCGGCGATGACAAGGGTGGCGTCGGAATCCCTGACGTTCGCCTTTGTCCGAGCCATGTAGCCGGCGCTGGCGTGCTCCTTCATGCAGCAATAGAAACGAGGTACAGTTCCATCCTCGGCGCGACGGCCCTTCGGGATCCAACCGCCGTACGGAAGGCCACATGCCATTGCCGCCGAAAGACCCGCGCGGTCCACGCCGGTCTGACCGCCGCTCACAATTTTCCACTGCCGTCGTGCAGTTGCCCTTTCAGCATTTTCGTTCATCTCTTTCATGTCTTGTTTTCCAACATTTTTCTCAAAGTCGCACAATGAAATGCACCTCCCCGCCGTGCGCGAAGCCGCAGCCAAAATCCATCGGCGCTACATCGTGGCGGCTGCCGCCGCAAAGAAACGCAGGATTTATCCTACTCTCCGACACGAAATAAATCAAGGTAAAAATCAAAAAAACGCGAAGAAATGCAAAAAAAAACGAATCGAGCGCTTTCTCCAGTGCTCGTTCTTCCACGCGCGGCAGCATTTCGTCAACCGAGAGGACGCCGGGCGACGCGACCATCAGTTTATTTGAGTCAAACGAAGGCCACCAGATGACGCGACAACGCGAGGCCCGGGGATCGTCCGGGAAAAAATGCCGGAGGGACAGGTCGGGGCCAGTGTCATGGCGCTTTCACGGAAACGGGGTGGCGACGCCACATTGTGCCGGCGCGGAGAATGGAAAGGCGGATTTTCCGCAAGACGGCAATACTGCAAGTGGCTATTTTGACGGCCTCATCCATTGCATTCCATGCATTTTCGAACTTGATAATATTGTGTATTGACAGTCGGCCCGGATTCCAGTATTGTTTGCGCCGTCAAGGGGCATTCGCGCCGAAAGGCGCTACCCCGGAAGATTCACTCGAAAACAACACTGACTCGACGAAATGAAAACGAAATCGCAAGGGAGCTTCTCCGCGCCGGCCTTCGCGGCCTTCGCGGCGGCCGCGTTCGCCCTGGTCGCGCCATCGGCGCTCGCGGACGGAACGGACTCCTCCCTGACCTGGACGGCCGGCGACGGCGCATCGATCGACTCGACCTCCTACGTCCTCGTTGCCGACGACATCGGCGGAAGCGCGGAGGGCTGGCGCTGCGTGGCGTTCTCCACCGCCGACGGCGACTACACGGTGACGTCGAACCGCCTCTGGGCCTCCGCGACGACCGGCAACGCGATCGGCGCGCTTCCCGCTGGCGGCTACATCCACCAGATCACCTCCGGCGCGCGCTTCGACGGCACGACGACGAAGTCGATCCGCGTCCAGCTCGCGCAGCCTTCCGGATCCACGGCGCTCTACGCGCGCATCACGGCGGTGACGACCGCGGCGGGCGACTGGTCGACGATCCCCGACCTGCGCTCCTACATGAAGGACGAAGGCCATGGCGACGTCGGCTCGACCTCGGAAGATGCCGCCGTTCTCGCGGCCAACGCCGTCACATCCATAACGGTTTCCAAGATCATTGACTGCGTCTTCGATGCGGCGTCCAACCCCACATCGCTGGGCGGCGGCAAGGTCACAATCGCCTACGACGCCGACGACAGCGCGAAAATCGCCTCCATCGTGGCAAGGCCGACCGGCGGTGAGACGCTGCGCGTCGCGGGCGACGCGATGACCTTCGCTGCCGGCGCGACAATCGAAATCGCCGCGCCGTCGGCTGGCGCGATGGCCTGCGGGAGCCTCGTCTTCGCCAACGACGTGACGGCGCCCGGCGCGCTTTCCATGACGCGCACCGATGGCGCGTATCGCGTGTGGGACTGGACGACGACGGCCAACAAGCCGTCTCTCGACGACAACAACTACAACGTCGCCGTTCTTCAGGACGACGCGCTTGGCGGAAAGGACTTTGGCGCTCTCCAGACGTGGGAGCCAGTTTCAATTTACGTTGATGCGAAGAACCCGCAGAGCGCGAACGATTTTGCCGGTTCCTATGCGCCGATTGCGAATTCCTACTTCAAGAGCGGAACGAATTACGAGGGCATCCACTATACCTTCAATCGCTGGTCAGGCCGCCACACCTATTCCGTCCGCATCACGTTCATGCGCTACGTGAACAGGACGGACGGCGCCGACAGAAACATATACGCCTTCCTCCGCACCGCCATCCAAGGGCCGGACGATGCGTATCTGCCAAATCTCGACATGCACAGCGCATATAACGGCAACGCGCCGGATGGTGTTTTGTGGTGGGGCAAGTCCGATGCGATGGCCAGCGGCAGCGGCACCTACAAAGGGCGCGCTTTCAATGCGACAACGCCTCCTTTCCCCGTCAACCGCCTGGTTTACCGCCGCACGGGGTCGGCGACTACGGTTGGCTTTGCGGGCGACGTGACGATGAACGGCACGGTTGACGTGGCGCTCGGAGTGAAATTGTCGGTTCTGCCCAAGGCGGACGGCACGTTCGCCGCGCCGGTCTTTACGGGCGAGGGCGATGTGGAATACCAGCGCAACGCGACGCTCGCGAAATCCAACTACATGAAGTTCAATTCAGGGCTTTCGGTCGAGGATGCGACCGTGACGGTCCGTCAGTCGGAGGCGATTCCGACAAACGCGGTCGTCAACGTGCAGTCCGGCGGCATCCTGCACCTGACCGTCGCGTCGAATGCCAATGGTGCCAAGTGGAATGTCGCCAGCGGCATATCGGATGGCATCAAGGACTGGACGGTTCATCCGAGTGGCGAGCTGCGCGTACAGAATACGGCCGGCAAGATGACCACCTACGACAACCTTGTCATCGACGGCGGCACGCTTTGGGCCGGCTATCCCGACAATTATCGTTCCGCTCCGACGACTTGGCGAACCTACTACTGGAAGATGCTGCTCAAGGACGGCGCAACCGTCAAAGGTCCGTATGTCGCCCTGGGAAACAATACGCTCTCCTACTGGCATGTGACCGGGACCGGCGCATCGTCTGTCGGCACGCTGAGGCTCATGGGCTACAAGAACAACAATACGGTGAAATTCTTTGTGGACGACACGACGGGCGACAGTGCTGCGGACTTCATCGTCAACGACGAAATCCAGACATATGTCGCGGGCAGTTTCGGCTTCGAGCGTTTCCAGAAATACGGCGAAGGGACGATGCGCATCGACGGACCGATGTCAATCCGCCAGCCGCTGGAGATATACGGCGGAACGCTGCTTTTCGGTAATGCGGGCGGTCCCGCCACGACGGCCGCAGGCAACTACCGGAAGACCGATACGAAGGATATCGTGCTGGATGGCGGCGCATTCGGCAAAACGTCCGGCGCACTGGATATGGGCGCGGTGACGATTGGTGCGAACGGCGGCGTTCTGGAACTCGGGCCGACGGCGACGATGTCGTTCGCGGATTCGAGCGCGAAGTCCTGGACGGGGCGGCTTCTCGTCGAAGGCTTCCGAGAACACGCCGTGCGTTTCGGCACGTCCGGCTCCGCGCTCGCGGCGGATCAACTCGACAATCTCAGGAATGCCGAAACCGGCCGCCCGCTCCATATCACCGACTCCGGATGGATCACGGCCATCAAGGCATTCGTAATGATTGTCCGGTGATTTGGCTCCGGGACACCATGTCCATCGACAAGACGGAATCCGCACAGGGCTTTCAACGGCCCAAGACGACCAGACGGTATCTGCAGGGGCCGCTGGCCGAGCGTCTGATTGTCTTCTACCGCGAGGGCAAAATCGTCCACGGCGAAATGTGCCACGAGAAGGATTGGCACCGCTGGAAATACGTGTGCCAGCCCGCGATGGGCGTGTGGCTTGTCCACGGCGACGGAGACGAATCGTTCGATTTCCGGACGGCCCGGCTCCGCGTGGATCCGGAGGGAGTCCCAATTCACGGACAGAGCTGGCGCGTCGGCGGCATGGAGGTCGATTTGGAGGCGTGTTCGCCCGTCGAGCGCGTCCCGTCCGCCCACGTGCGGCTGCGCGTCTCCAACCGCGGCGAGGCGCCGATCGACGAAAAGATCGGCTTCGTCGTCCGCAATTCGCAGGAGAAGATGCTCGTCCAGGCGTCTCCCGACATCTACCGGATCTACAATCCGCGCGTCCGCACGTGGAAGGGGCTTGAATGCGAGTGGCGCCGCGAAGGCGACGTCCTTTCGCTGCAGGACCTGTTCGTTTCCTTCCGCGGCGACGCGCCAGCCGAATGGGACGGGGAAGAGGGGACATTGCGCTTTCGCGCGGCGCTCGCTCCGGGCGAGACGAAGACGTGGGAACTCGCCCTCGGCCGCCGCCCGGAACCGGTCGCGCCCGGCTACGACGCGGCGGCGGCCCGGACGCGCGAAGACTGGCGGGGCATTTTAGCCCGCGTCAAGGGCCGCTCGCTCATGGAGAAATGCCTCGTCGCGCAGATTCTCCAGTGCTATGCGCGCGCCAACAGGAGCGGAACCGTCCTTCCGCGCCAAGGCGGCCTCCAGCGCTGGGTTTGGCCCTGGGACCAATCCTACGCCTCCGCCGCGCTCACCATGCTCGGCTACGGCGAATACGTCGAAATGGCCTGCGACTTCTACTTCGGCGAATATGCGCAGCCAAGCGGCGAAATCGGCCCCTTCGGCAACGGCTGGGTGAACGACACGGCGAACGTGCTTGGCATTTTCTCGCGCCACTGCTTGGAAACGGGCGACGCCGCGTATTGGCGCAGGCACCGCGACGAGGCCGAGCGCGCGTTCCGGTGGATCGCCGCGCGGCGCGTGAAGCCCGGCGACCCTTCGGGCGACGTTCCGGGGCTTTTCCCGGCGGGACAATCCACCGACGATCCTTTCGTCTTCCAGGCGTGGGGCACGACCGACCTCCTGAATCTGCAGGGGCTTGAACTCTTCGCCCGCGCGGCGCGCAAGTTCGGCGATCCGGCCGCCGACGCCGCCGAGGCCGAGGCGGCCGACTACCGCGCGGCGATTTCGCGGATTCTGGACAAGTGGCGAAAGGCGTCCGAAGGAAAGGACGTTGTTTTCATCCCGTTCAAGCCGGACGGTTCCGACGAGCAGCTGCTACGCGACAGGAACTATTACTACATGCACCCCTCCTATTTCGCGGCGCTTGGATTCCTCGACGGGGACGAACTTGTCCGCGTCCGGCGCGGCATGCTGCGCGACGGATACGCCGCCGAATGCGGGCTCTACTTCCGCCAGCCGATGCCCGGCCACGGCCGCGACGACCACGTATGGTACACCACGGCGGCGGAATACGATTGGTTCTTCGCGTGGCTCCGCGCCGGACGCGACGATCTCGCAGCGCAGGCGCTCGATGCCGCCGTGCGCTACGGCATGACGGAGGAATTCATGGTCGGCGAGCGCTTCCACGACGCCAATCCCTGGTTCCTGCCGTGGAGTCCGAACGCATCCGGCTCCGGGCGCATACTGCTCATGCTCGACGCGATGGAGAAGCGGGTCATTCCCGAACGCCTTTGCTACACGAGCCGCGCCGATGGCGCCGAAGACTGGTTCATGCTCCGCGACGCCGGTCCCGGATCCGATTGCCTGGTCTATCTGCATGGACACGGTTCCGACGGCAACCAGCTTTTCACGCGAAAGGACGTCATGGCCGCCATTCCGCTCGTCGCCGCCAAAGGGCTGAGCGTCGTTGCGCCGAATCTGCGCGGCAATGCGTGGATGTGCCCCTCGGCCGTGCAAGACCTGGCCGACCTTCTTGCCGGCCTTCGCGAAAAGCGCAAATTCCGGCGTTACGTGGTGATCGGAGGAAGCATGGGCGGCACCGGGGCGCTCGTGTTTGCCATGCGGCACCCGGACCTTGTCGACGCCCTCGGAATCATGGGCGGCGTGACATCGCTCCGGCGCTACCGGGAATGGCTGAAGCGCGGGGGTTTGCCCGTGCATCGCGAAATTCTTGCGGCCGTCGAAAATCACTACCGCGCGGCTGACTACGAAGCGCACGACGTCGCCGAGCACTGTGAAACTCTCGCGATGCCACTCGTTTTTGCGCACGGCGGCGCCGACGAAATCATGCCCGTTTCCGAAATGGAGGATCTCCGAAGTCGCATGGCCGGGCGTCCGAACGCCCGGTTCGAGACGATACCCGGAGGCGATCACGATTCTCCGCTTTCCCGCTTTGCGTCGATGCTCGACGAATTGACCGGAAATACTCAACGGACTTGACTTCAATGAACAAAACGTTTTTCCAGACGGCACTCCCGACTTTCGCCCTCGCCGCCGCCATGGCGCAATCCTCCGACACTGCACCCGCGGCCGCAGCCCTCGCGGCCGGGGCCTCATGGGATCCCGGCGCGCCAGTCGTCACCTATTGGTACGGCCCCGGCTGCTGCCGCAACGGGCGCGACTACATCCCGCTTGACGACTTCTGGGCGCGGCAGCTCAAGGAGGGCGGCTTCAACACCGTCTGGGCGACGCGGCCAGAAGAGCTGGACATGGCCGCGAACTACGGCTTCCGCGTCATCTACGCCCTCGACCCGGAGACCGTCTGGGCGAAGTTCGACCCCGACGACGAGGCGTCCATGGCGAAGCTCGCCGCCCGCGTGAACGCAGTGAAGGATCACCCGGCGCTCTACGTTTACCAACACTGGGACGAACCAGGCGCCGACAAGTTCCCGATGATTTCCCGCGTGGCCGACGTCGTGCGCGGCCTCGATCCGGCGCACGCGCTCTGGATCAACCTCCTTCCGACATACGCGAACAACGCGCAGCTGGGAATCGGCGGGGAGGGGAAAGACGACCCGAAGCGCATGGGCTTCCTGGGCGACAGGCTCTCGTCCTACTGGGAATACGTCCGCCTCTTCTGCGAGACGTACCGTCCGCGGCTCCTCACCTACGACCACTACCAGTTCAAGGCCAACGGCGACTCGCACAACTACTTCATGAACCTCGGCATCGCCCGCCTCCACACCGCCGCGTTCGGCATACCGCTCTGGAACGGCGTCCAGGCCTGCAGCTGGACGCCGGGCAGCCTTGCCTCGCCGCCCACCGTGCGCGTCCCGAACGTTGACGAGATGCGCTACCTGGCCATGAGCACGGCGGCCTACGGTGCGCACGGCCTCTACTGGTATGCCTACTGCCGAAAGAACCACATGGGCTGCATCGCCGAGCTCGACGGCACCGTCGGCGAGAAATACGAAGGCCTCAAGGCGGTCCACCGCGACTTTCTCGCCTACGCGACGGCGCTTCGGGGGATGAACTTCGTCGGAGCCTACTTCCAGGGCGTCCATCCGCAGGGCGGAACGCCATACGGGCCGCAGGCGCTGCTGAAAATCTCGCCCGAAACGCCCTATTCGGAGTTCAAGCCGCTCGCCGACTACAAGGACACCACGCTTGTCTCGCGCTTCGACGCACCCGGCAGGCCGACGCACCTCATGGTCGTCAACTGCGACTACCGCCAGGCGCGGACCCTCTCCGTCGCCGCCCCGCGCCCCGCAGAACGCCTCGACCCGGCAACCGGGCAGTGGCATCCGGTCGGGACGGACTTCGAGCTGACGCTCGACCGGGGCGGCGGGGCGCTGCTGCGCCTTGCGGATTGATTCCAATGAAAAATCCTTGTGCGCAAATGAAGTCGTTTGCCGACAGCAGGCTTTCGGTGCAGTTCGACGGCATCGACCTTGCGGAGCGCGGCTGCGCGGCGCTCGCCGAGGCTGCGCGGCGCGCCGGCGCCGACGCCGTGCAGATCGAGCGCTGCGACTTCTACCTCGACGGCGACGCGCGGAAACGGGCGCTTGAAAGGCTCGCGCGCGAAATCCGCTTTTTCGAAGAGGAAGGGTTCCAAGTGGCGCTCTGGACTTCGTCGCTCGGCTACGGCCGCATGACCGACCCCGACTTCCTCCGCCGCTTCCCGGACTACCGGCCGCTCATGGCGCCAGACGGCTCCACGGCCGCCGTCTGCTCAACCTACAAGCCCTGGCGCGAGGCCGTCGCGGAAAACGTCCGCGACTTCATCCGCGCCGGCGCGAAGACGATAATCTTCGACGACGACCTCGTGCAGGCGTGCCGCCCCGGCGTGGTGTGCGTCTGCGAGGAACATCTCCGGCGCGTCGCCGCGCGGCTGGGAGTGGCCTCGGTCACGCCCCAGCAAGTCCGTGACGCCTACGCCGGGCCGCCAAACCATCTTCGCACCGCGTGTCTCGACGCGATGGGCGAATCGCTCATGGATTTCTGCCGCGCCATGCGCGCGGCGGCCGACGAGGTCGATTCCTCCGCGATGCTCGCAACCTGCTGCAGCGTCTCGCTGTTCGACCTCGACGGCGTGGACGTGCCAGACATGGTGCGGCTTCTGGCGGGAAACGCCCCGGGACGCCCCTTCGTCCGCATGAGCGGCGCTCCGTATTGGGTTTGCGACAAGGGGAACGCCAGGAACTGGGGGCAGGGACTCGGCGGGATAGTCGAATTCCTGCGCTGGCAGGCCGCGCTGCTGCGTGCCGAGGACATTGTCCCGATGGACGAAAACGACCCCTTCCCGCGCGATTCGTCCATCGTTCCCGCTGAATTGGTCGAAGCCTACGACCGCGCGATGGTGGCCGAGGACGGCGTCATCCGCAACAAATACATCCTCCGCCGCAATCTCCACACCGGAAAGGGCATCGACCCCGCCTACCTTGAGGCACACCTCGCGGGACGCGCGGAGACCGGACGGACCGCCGCAGCGCCCGGTGGCTCCGGGCCGTTCCGCTTCGAGATTTTCTCCCCGCCGCACATCGTGCGCGACGCAGTGCTTCCCACCCCATGCGTCGACAGGAGGGAGATGCTGCGGCTCTGCTCGCAGCCGCTTGCCGGCATTCTGCTTGCGGCCAACGGCGCGGTCACTTGCTACGACCGCGACAGCGGCGCGCCCCTGGCCGCATTCGGCCCCGCCGCCGCGACGCTGCCGGCGGAGTGGGTGCGGCGCGGCGTCGTCCTCGACCGTGACGGCGAACGCATCCTGCGCGAACGCGGCATCGATACCGGGGCGGAGGCGCCAGGGAACGCCCGCCGCATCGACGCGTGGACGCTCCGGCGAGGCGCCGGCGCCGGCAAATTCGCCGTCTGCGACAAGGGCTGGGCGGAGATCGACTGCGGCAAGGCGACTCACGACGTCGTGCCAATCCGCGACATCTGGCGCTTTTTCACAGGGGAGGAATTCCCGGCATGAAACCGCGCCCTCAATGTCAGGGACCGATGATATTTGCAATTTGTGAACAATGAGGATTTGTGAACATTTGCCAATTGTGAACAATTCTCCGATTTGCCCTTTGACCGCCCATGGCGTATAATCCGAGCCATGCAAAACACGCAGCAGGTCAACAGGGCGAAACTTCTACCGCTCCCGATCGGCAACAGCGACTGGGCCGACGTCAAGGCCGGATACTGGAGCGCCGACAAGACGCAGCTCATTTCCGGGTTGCTGGACAGGAAGTCCACGGTAGCGCTCTTCACGCGGCCGCGACGTTTCGGCAAGACGTTCGCGCTGGAGATGCTCCACACCTTCTTCGAGAAGACGGAGAAGTCAAACGCGCACCTCTTCGAGGGGACGAAGGTCTGGGCCGACCCCGCGCACCGCGCCGAACAGGGCAAGTATCCGGTCATCCACATCACCTTCAAGGACGCCAAGGGGGAGTCGTGGAAAGAGACACTTGAAATGATGGCAGACGCCATCGCCGAGGAGTTCATCCGCCATGACGCCGCGTTTAGGGATGAAGGATGCTCCGAAAAATGGCGAAAGGACTACCAGTCGTTCCTTTCCGGATCGACGACTCCCGTATGCATTGCACGTTCGCTGAAGACTCTCGCCGCGACGCTTCACGCATTCCACAAGGAGCGGCCGGTCATCTTGATCGACGAATACGACTCGCCGATCAACCACGCGGCAGTGAACAACTTCGGGCCGGAGGCGCTGCAGTTCTTCCGCAACTTTCTCTCCGGCGCGCTGAAGGATGGCAAGCACTGCCGCCTCGGCGTGATCACCGGCATCCTGCGCGTCGCGAAGGAAGGGGTCCTTTCCGGCCTCAACAACCCTGAGGTATGGTCTGTTTTCGAAGACGACTACTCGGACTGCTTCGGCTTCACGGAGGCCGAAGTCGCCGAAATGCTCGCGACCTACGGACATCCGGAAAAGATTGCCGAGGCGAAGACCTGGTACGACGGCTACAACTTCGGGGGAGCCGAAATCTACAACCCGTGGTCCGTCCTTAACTACGTGCGTCGCAACTTCAAGCCCGGCGCCTACTGGACGAGCACCAGCAGCAACGACCTCGTGACGGACGCCATTTCGCGCATGACGCCGCGGCGACGCGACGAGTTGGCGGACATGTTCGAGAACGGGGAACGGCTCGTCCCCTGCGCGAGGGAACTCGGCCCCTACGGCCTCATTCAGGATAATGCCGAGATCATCTGGTCGCTCCTTGTCCATACGGGGTATCTCAAGGTGCTGTCCGGGCCGGACGACAACGGGGACGCGGTTCTCGCGTTTCCGAACCGGGAATTGCGCACGGTTTTCAAGGACGACATTCTCGGCCCGATCCGGCGCACGCCAGACGCTGGAGAGAATCTGCGCGACATGCTCCGCGCCCTTACGAGCGGCGACGCGGAGGCGTTCCGCAAGTCGCTGGAGGCGTTCCTCGTTTCGTCGGCGAGCTACTTCGACATGGCACACGAGGACTTCTTCCACGGCCTCCTGCTCGGACTTCTCGCCGCCCTGGGCGAGAGCTACGAAATCAAGTCCAACCGCGAGTCGGGCGACGGACGCCCGGACATTGCGATGAAGCCGCGCCCCGGCGTTCCGCTGCCCGGCGTGATACTCGAACTCAAGACGCCGAAGATTCCGCCCCGCGCGTCGCAGAAACGCATCGAGGCGCTTCTCGCCGCCGCCGCCCGCGAAGCCCGCGACCAGATCGACAAGAAGCGCTACGCCGCCGAAATGGAGGCGGAACTCGCGGAGCGGAACCATTCAACTTCTCAACCTTTCAACCTTTCAACCGCGCAGGACGCGCCCCCGCGCGTCCTGCGCTACGGCGTCGGCTTCCTCGGCAAGCGCGTCGCGCTGGCGAAGTAGGACGCATGGCCCCATCGAGGTCTGTCCTGCCACAGCGCATCGCGAGCGTGGAAGTCTCGGCGCCCGATGCGGTGGAACGCGGCGGGGAGTTCGAGGCGACGTTCCGGGTGCTTGGCGCGGACGGCAATCCGGTGGGCGCGCTGCTGCCCGTCGAGATGCGGCTCCTCGACGCAACCGGAAAGGAAATCGGCGGAGGGTGGATGGCGGCCAAGGACGGCGTCTGCACCGCGCGCTTTGCGACGAACCTCGACGACCCCGACGGCAGCTACCGGATCGAATGCCGCGACCGAGCTTCCGGCCTCGCCGCCGCCCGTGCCATCCGGCGACGCTGACAGAGGCGCGGGACTTCGACGCCGTTGGAGACGCGGTAGAAATCCCGGATATCCGCCCCTCAGAATCCAAGCAATGGCGTTTTATTGCCGCCCTTCGATTTGTCTTCTGATTTGCATGCGGCGGATCGTTTTATGCAATATGCAACATGAAGTTCGTAAAATGCATAAAATCCCTTCAAGCAAAATCGACCGAATTCTCGCGAAACATTCCGTTGATTTTAAAGAAGTTATTTACGTGGAATTCGGTGCGGTCCGGAGGCGTTTCCTAGCCGAATCGGAGGACGGCGGGCGAAGCGGGGTTGACAGAACCGGGGACTACTTCGCTTCCGCCGCGTAGAGCTGATCCAACTCCGCCATGATCGAGTCCGCTTCCGCTTTCATTTTGACGGCCCACTCCGGGCGCGCCGAACCGTTCGCGGATGCCGTCGGGGCCGGAGCGCCCGTTAAGGACGTATCCATGGAGTTCGCTTCCTGTTGCCCTTCGGATGTCATATCCGAGAAATTCGTTGAGTTCCTTGACATCGCCGAAACTACTCTTTTCCAGAACCGAAGTCAACTGCTTTTCCGTCGGCTTCACGTGCTTGCCGTTCCTTCCGCTCGCAAGCGTCGTGATTGCCCGAACGTCGGCGTCGGGATTGGCGCGGAGAATCGCGTCCATACCAGAAGTGGTCGTCTGCCCGCTCGTCCACGTGTCGTCGTGAATGCCGTCGCCAATGGGGACTGCCGCTGTGTTCGAATATCCGCCGAAGTCGCGTATGTCACGTAGTTTCATTTTCAAGGTCGTGATGCGCCGGTAGCTCAGACATGGCGAGGGCGATGCCGCGCACCTCGCGGCCGTTCCGGCGCGAAACGGCGCAATACCAGTGATAGACAGTGCCGTCGTGCTTCAGCACCCAGGGCTTGTGGGCGTGAATCGCGTCAAAGGATTCCGAGGGCCGCACAAGCGGATCCCCTTCCCACTTCGTCCAATGGAGCAGGTCGCGCGAACAGGCGAAGGTGTCGAAGGCGCCTTCGACATCATCCCGCCACTTGTAGCCAAAGTAGAACATCACCCACATGTCGCCGATGCGCTGGATCATCGGGTCGCCGGAAACGGAATGCTTCGTGGGATCGCCGTTTTCGATGACGGGGCCGTCGCCAACCCGCCGCCAGTGCAGCATGTCGTCGGAGACGGCCATGCCGATTGTTTCGCGCCAGACATCACGCGGCTTGGCGTTGTAGAAGTTCACGAACCGGCCGCCGCACGAGCGCGTCGGGTCGTCGACGGTAAAGTGCTTGTAGATGGTCTTGCCCTCAAAAGCGCGCGCATCCGCATCGGTGGGACACAGCACGGGGTTGCCCTCGCAGCGCGTCCATTCGCGGACTGCCGAAGGGTCTTCCGTCCAGGCGACGCCCGTGGAGAGCGGATCGGTTTCATAACCGTCCGCCGAGCCGCCAAGATACATCATCCAGTATCGTCCGGCAAACTTGTTCAGCGTGTTCGGCCCGTCCCAGCGCGTGTCCACAAGCACCGGCCAGCCGTCGGCCTGGGAAGAATCCCACTGCCCTTGCGCGCCGCGCCGGAAGATGCAGCCGAGGCGCGTCCAGCGCAGAAGGTCGTCGGACTTGGCGAGGTGCGTCTCGTAGCCCCTTCCGTCGAAGCGGATGAACATCATGAACCAGGCGCCGCCATGGCGAAACACCATCGGGTTGTCAAGCATTTCGCCCTCTTCGGGCGCAAGGACCATGCCCGCCTTGAATGGCGTTCTGACTTCTTCGTAGATGGACTGAAGGTTCATGTCGTTCATTGCCTCCCCGCCTCGTCGGGGAACATGGAGACGCACAGCTTGGCGCAGTCGTAGGGGATATGTTCAAGAGGGAGTGCGGTTGGCATCGGCGGTGTTGCCAAGGGCATCCACCCAGAGGCGCTTCACGGGGTCTGTGCAGACGAGAAGTTTTCCGAGGTCCGTGTCGAAATACCGCTGCCACAGATGCGGGGCGTACGAGCGCCGCTCTTCCGAGGTGCCGCCGGGCTTGTGCGCGAGGTTCACGGTCTCGAAGCCGACGCCGCTCCCGTCGTTTTCCCAGACGGGAAAATCGACGGCGTTTGGGGAACCTTCGCGCGGCATCAGGGTGTATTCAATCCAGCCGCGCCACGTTCCGGGCACCGTCTCCCGCATTCCGTCGCCGAGCTTGCCGCCTATCGTGAGATGCTCCATGCGCTCGAAATTGCAGCCGATCATCGTGACGGATTGCCTGCGCGGCGGCAAAACACCGTCCCGCCCGATTTCGCGGGCCGCGCCGAAGAGAGGCATGTGGACGTTTTCCTCGTCGCCGCAGTTCACGAGGACGATGGGGTGGTTGAATGCGCCCCGGGCGTATTCGTAGTTGCCGAACGTCCAGCCGTAGAGGCCCTTCGACGCGAGACAGTCGTTGCAGATGACGTGCTCCCCGCCCGCCTGGAATCCCTGTCCGAATCCGGTGGCGACAATGTTGTCGAAGCGCGACACGGGGAGGTTGCTCCCGCTCGTCATGGTGAGGCCGATGGCGTCGATGTGCGGCATCGGAAGCGGGCCGAATTTCTTCCACGGGTGGGAGTCCCCGTTCATGGCGCGGTATCCAAAACCGTAGAGCCGCATGTTCCGCACTTGGGCTGAGTCGGTCCAGCGCAGATCGACGCATCGCGCCGGATGCTCCGTGTCGCAGATGAACACCGAGACGTTTTCAATCGACAGGCCCGCGCCGTTCTGCGAGGCGACTTCCGTGCGTTCGCCGCGCAAGACGGACGGCACGCCCTCGCCGGCGGTATCCCACACCGGCTTGCGGACGTATAGGATTGCCCCGTTCCGACAATCCGTCTTGTCGTCCGGGATGGTGCCGTGCCCCGCCTGGAAGAACTTCTGGCCGCGGATCGTGAGATGACGGAGCATGACGGGGATGCGCAATGCGGCGCGAGGCCCGCCGTCGGGCCACTCGCGGAACGAATCGACATGGTAGATGCCGTCGAAGAGAAAGAGGTCGCGTCCGTCGGCGGCGCATCGGTCGATGGCCGCCTGAAGCGTCTCCTCGTCGTGCTCGCCGGGGCAGACAAAGTCCGCTGCGCCCTTCGCGGCGGGAAGGGAACCCGCCGCCGCGACCTTCACCCACACGGGATCGGCTGTCACCGCAATAGCATCTCCGTCAGTTGTATTCATTCGAAGACTCTTTCACTTTCCCGCCTCATCGGGGAACATTGAAACACGAAGCTTGGCGCAGCCGTAAGGAACGAGTTCTAGCGGCGAACCATCCGCCGCCTTGGCGCGAATGCGCAGAGGGGAGGCGAGCGGCCAGTCCCAGAAGCGAGGCATGGCGTCCCGGAGGACTTTCGCGCCATCGAGGACGCGCCAGGAATCGAGCCGCCAGTCGGTACGCTGGCCCGGTTGCGGCGTGTTTTCGTCGATTTCGGCGAGGCCACGCGCGAAGAGGAGCGGCCCCAGCGAGAGCGAGCAGTATGGCCTTCCGCCGTCGTTGTAGTCGCGCATCGTCTCAACGCGCGGCGCCATCGGGAAGCGGAGCGAAACCGTGTCGCCCGCGCGCCATTCGCGCTCGACTGTCGCGAAGCCATCGCCACCCACGGGGAGGGGCGCGCTTGTCGCGCCCGCACTGCCGTTCACGGCTATGATTGGGTTCGCACACCATCCCGGGATTCGCAGTTTCAGCGGGAAGCAGACGGGCTTCGCCGGATTGACGGCCATTTCCAGCGTTTCGCCAAAGGGGTAGTCGGTGCGCGTCTCGATGCGGACGGCGATGCCGCCGACATCCGTCTCCAGCGTGTTCGGCGCGTAGAGGACGGCGGCGAGGCCGCCGTCCTTGGGCTTCATCCACATCCACTGCACGAATCCAGGCAAGATGCGCGTGATGGCAGCGGTACAGCAGAGCGGCCAGTGCTTGCGCTTGAACGATCCGCCCTTGCCGCCGGTCGCGTGGGGGCCGGCGAAGAATTCCACGTCGCCATTTGAACGGTTGGGCGTCTGGAAATAGACATGGTGCATGAAGTCGCGCGCGACGCACGCCGGGGCGGCGTTGAAGAAGGATTGCTCAACGTGGTCGCCGAAACGTCCTTCGCCCGTGAGGGATGCCATCGTCGCATTCAATAAAATGTCGCCGGCGACGACGCATGTCTCGGTACCGCGCAATGGCCCCGGCCATCCGTATTGCTCGTCGGCTACTGTGACGCCGTGCGGCTGACGGGTACGCGTCTCGAAGAAATCGAGCCAGGCGCAGGCGTTGGCGAGCCACTTTGGGTCGCCAGTCCATGCCGTTCCCTTTGCGAACGACAGGAGACTTTCATAGGAAAGGACTCCGTGCTGCAGTTGCCACGGCCAGTCATGGTTGGGATCCTTGTCGTTACGGGCGCGCATGCGGATGCCCTCATGCGCCACGGGCAACCCGTAGCGCGCTACTGGCCAACGCGAGGGATCGTTGGGGGTCGCGAAAAAGTTGTCTATTGCGCCCGCCAGTTTTTCGTCGCCGCAATACCGCCAGGTGTCGATGGCTGGCGCGGGGAGGGTAACGGGATTGCCGAGAAAATAAAAGCGCGGGTCGTCGAGGCACCAGCGTAGCGCACGGAGGGCGCGTTCGTCACCGGTCGCCTCCCAGTAGGCCATGACTGCGCGCGTCGTGCGGCCGCTTGCCCCGACTATGAATCCGTGGTTGGCATCCGCGACCTCCTTCATCTGCGCCTGATTGTCGCGGTCGAGCCAGTGGACGAAGCCAATCGCCTTGGGGTGCATCCGCTCCAAAAGCGGTTCGAGGCGGCGGCGGGCCATATCCTTCAGTTCCGCGTCGTCGAGTTCCCATGCGAGGCGCACAAGCCCCTCGAACCAGTAGGCGCCGCCCTCGGCGCACCAGGCGCCCCTGTCCGGGTCGCCCCAGTCCAGGAACTTGCCGCGCGGCTGGAAATCGACGTTCCAGGCGCGCGGGAAGGCCTGGTCGATTTCATCCATGCGCGAGATGTAGCCGTTGCGGGCCGTGACGCACCAATCGCGCAGCCAGCCTCGCGGCTTCACCTCGCCGGGGCGCAGCATTTCCATTGCCGCCGGGACTTTGAGTCCGTGGATTCGCTGGGGGTTCATGATATGACAAATGGCAAAGTCAGATTTTCACCGCTTCGAGCCAGGCATCGGCGACGAGCTGGTGGCCGGCAGGGGTGAGATGTGCGCCGTCGGGCGACCAGTGTTCCGGCCTCGACGTGCGGCAGACCTCGTTGAAGAGGCTTTGCAGCGGGATGAATGTCGCGCCGAACTCCTCGGCCAGACGCCGCGTGTAGGCGGCGCGGATTGCGACCTCGGCAGCGTATTTCTCCGCCATGCCGAAGGGGAACGTGAAGGGTTCGAGAATGACAAGCCGCACCGAAGGCAGCGCCTGTTTCGTCCAGGCGAGGAGTTCCCGGTAGATGCGTTCGGCGCGCTCCGGCTCCACGCCGTTGCCATCCGCCTCGTGGTAGCTGTCGTTCACGCCCACGAGGATTGAAAGGATGTCAGGTGCCAGATTAAGCGCGTCGATGCGCCATCGGGCGTAGAGATCGACAATCCTTGAGCCTGTGATTGCCCGGTTGACGAACTCGATGTCATCGCGCTCTGGATTGTCACGAAGGACGCGTGACTTGATTAGCCCCGGATAACCGGGGCCGACCTCGTCCTTCTCGTAGCCGCAGCCGCCGCCAGTGCGACGGCCGCAATCGGTGATGGAATCACCCTGGAAAAGAATTTTCATCGGCGGGCGTTACCGCATGTAAATTACCGTTGCATTTGGCTTCAATTTGTAGCGGACGATGAATATGCCACTGCCGCCAGCCGCGCCGCCGGCTCCGCCGCCGCCTTTGCCATCCTCGCCGGGTTGCCCAACACCGGCAAGGCACTTTCCGCCGCCACCTTCGCCGCCCGCGATTGTCGGCGAGCCGTTGATGCGGACGCCAGCCCCGCCGCCGCCATAGTACGTTCCGGACGCAACAATGCCAATCTCCACACCGTCGCCACCGACGCGGCAGTCCGATCCGCCGTTGCCGCCAGCGGCACCGGCTCCACCACCGCCACCGGGCGCGTACTGCCCCGTGCCGACAGCCCCATCGTTCCCAAGATTGCCTTCTGCACCGTAAATGGCCTTGCCGGCAGTCGTGCCGCTGGAGTGGTACGACGAGCCGCCTCCGCTCGCGCCGTCGAGACCGCTGCGGCCGCCGTCATTGCTGGCGCTCCGGGGCGCGCCGCCGCCGCCGCCGTATGCCTCGACGAGCGCCATCCCGCCGGAAGAAAGCGCGGTGGTGCTTCCATTTTCGCCGGCTCCATTGACGCCGCCACGAGTCGTGCCGAAAGCGCCAGCCTGGCCGCCATTGCCGACAATGACGTCGTAGGTTCCCGCCACGACGGCATACGAAGTCTTGTAAACCACGCCGCCGCCACCGCCGCCGGCGCCGCCGCGGTCGCTGGAATCCTGCGCACCGCCGCCACCGCCGCCGCCGACCAGCAGGACATCGATACGTCCGGGTTTTGTCACGGTCAACGTGCCGTTTTGGCGGAAGATCCGGACTTCCTCCTTTGCGTTGGCGGTCTTGTTCGTCAGCACTTCGTCGCCGCCAGTGCATTCAAACCAAGATGAATCGCTCACGGTGTTCGCGAAGGCGATAATCACAACGCCGGCGCCGCCGCGCGCGCCGCCGGCGCCGCCGCCGCCCTTTCCGTCCTCGCCGGCAGAGGGAACGCCCTGCACACAGGATCCACCGCCGCCCTCGCCGCCGTACGCGGTGAAGTTCACGGTGTCAAGGCGGCTTCCGGAACCGCCACCGCCATAGCAGAGGCCATCGGACAGAATGGCGCAGACATATCCGTCACCGCCGTGGCTTGCGGAGGCGTACCCTCCGGCGGTTCCTCCTGCCGCGCCGGCACCGCCGCCGCCGCCGGGCGCATACTGGTTGGCGCCCGGAGCCGCACCGGCATTGCCGAGATTGTCGTTGGCCCCGTAGATGGCGTTTCCGCCTGACATTGAGGAGCCGCTGCGATACGTGCCTCCGCCGCCGGAGGCGCCATTGGCACCGGAGAGACCGTCGTTGCCCGTAGAACGGCGCGCGCCGCCGCCACCGCCGTAGGCCGTCACAAGCGCCGTCCCGTTGCTCGAAACGGTCGTCGTGCCGCCAAGACCGCCCCAGCCGCTGTTGACGTTGAAGTCGCCGACCGCGCCGCCGGATCCGACAACGATGTCGTATGTCCCAGCTTCGACCGTGAAGGAGGTCTTGTAAACCACGCCTCCTCCTCCTCCGCCGCCTCCTCCGGTTCCGTTGGCGGTACTCGCCCCGCCACCACCGCCGCCGCCGACGGCAAGGATGTCGATCGTCCCCGGTTCCGTTACGGTGAACGATCCGTTCGTTTCGTAAATCAGGACGGTTCGCCCTTCCTGCATGACGGTTCGGGCATTGGAGTCGCGCTCAATCTGCGTCGCCATCGTGTCAGTTGCAAGCATCGCGCCTGCTGCGAGCACGAGGTTGAGTTTAGTTGTTTTCTTCATGATGTCTCCTTGTGTGTGTTGTGTGGGGTTAGGGGATGAGTTTCCCGGCGAAGCCGTCGAGAAGGACGCGCTTGCGCGGCGTGTCGGGATTGTCGCGAAAGTCCGCCCAGGGGCTGAACTTCGTCGGCGCCTCCTTCTCCACGTCCCAGCAGGGATGCTCCCGGAAGGCGTGGTAGGTCCAGTCCCAGCCGTATTCCTCCATGATCTCGATGAGCTGCCGCAGGTAGATGTCGGCGCCGTCCGCCCAGGTCGTCGCCGAGAACTCGCCGACGTAGATGCGCGCGGTGTGGCGGAGCTGGAAGTCGCGCACCGGCTGGAGGAGCCTGCGGAGGCAGTCCTTGTCCCACCCGTGCGCCGGGTTCGGCCACGGCGGGCGGCGGCCCTCCTTGTCCACGCCGCCGATGCCCTGGCAGGTGAAGTCGCCCGGCATGTACATGTGGATCTGGTAGATGACGTCCTTCAGCGGAAGGATCCTCATGTAGGGGTAGGCCTGCGGGTCGCAGCAGACGTTGCCCTCCATGACAATCGGCGTCTCGGGGTCGATCTCGCGGATCGCCTTCGCCGCCTCGAACTGCATCTCCCAGTAGCCGTAGTCCACCTTCGTGATTTGCTGCGGCTCGTTGTAGAGGTCGTAGCCGTAGATGGCGTCCGCGTTTCCGCGGAAGCGCTCCGCGATCATCCGCCACGTGTCGATGAACTTCGCGCGGACGCGCGGATCGCGGTATTGGGCGCTCTCCTTGTTCTCGTCGCGGTTGTCCCCCGGTGTCCGGTGGAGGTCGACGACGACCATGATGCCGTATTGCCGCGCCCACGGGAGAACGTCGCGCTCCAGGTGGTCCAGCTTGCCGGCGAGCCAGCGGTCGTAGATGTCGTAGCCGGCGTCGGGGCTGCCGTCCTCGCGGGGATTGCCCCGCCACTCCGTCATCTGGTAGCGCGCGAGCGTCACGCCCCATTCCGCCAGCGTTTTGAAATCGTCCTCCGTGCAGTCGCGGGCGGGAAGCTGGACGCCGCGCAGACGTGGACGCCCGGATACGAGCGGCGTGTATTTGCACGGCTCCGTCGAGGCGTCCCTGGGGAAGATGGCGGAGAGCGTCTCCTGCCACTGAATCTGCCCCTTGTCATTGCGGATCGGGAGTTCGATTTCAGCGGCGCCCGCAGGGGCCATTCCGCCGCAAAGCGCGCAAAGGAGGAAAAGGGAATGCCGAATTCCCTTTGCAAAATGGTAACGATGGGCTGCGTTGCTTTTCATGACGGGGACTGCGCTTGGGTTGCGGCCGCCTACGGCAAGCCGTTGGGGAAACGATACACCCGGCTCCTGCAAACAAGTGGCAGTTTTTGAACATTTATTTGCGCGGCGGAAGCCTACCTCGCGTGGTCTCTGCGCCACTTGCGCATGGAGACGCGCATTCGGGAGAGGAAGAGGCTCCGCAGTTCGCGGCCCGACGCGAAGCCGCAGCGGAAATAGATGGTCTCGATGGCGATGTCGCGGCGCGCGAGCAGAATCTCGGCGTTTTCCATCCGGACATGGAGGATTTCGTCCAGAACCGAATGGCCCGTCGCCTCGCGGAAGCGGCGCTCGAAGTGCGCGCGGCTGACGCGGAAGCGCGCGGCGAGCGCGGCCGCGGTCAGGCCGTCGCACGCCTCGCGGCGGATCATCTCGACGGCCCGCAGGATGTGCGGCTCGCGACGGCCCCGCCCACTGGTGGTCTGGCGCCGCTCCACAAGGAGGGGACCGAAGGTCGCGGCGCCGGAGGACGGCGACGCCCCGGCCGATGGGCTTTCGATTTTCTCCACAAGAAGACGCGCCGCGAGGAAGCCGGCCAGCTCGAAATCGATCTTCACGGAGGAAATCGCAGGCCTGTCCGAGGGCGAAGTCCGGTCGACCGCCGCGTCGGCGCCCACCAGCATGGCGGTGCGCGGGACGGGACGTCCGGCGGCGGCCAGGGCGCCGGCGATTTCGTTCGCCGCGAGATCGCTCACGGCGAAGATGGCGCAATGGGGCGGGAGCCTGGCCGCCCATGCGGCAAGCCGCGCGGCGCGGCCGTCCGCAGCTTCGCTTTCGGGAGAGTCCGGGAAGACACGGCAGGGACGGCCGTTCTCGCGGCAAAGGGCGCGAAACGCCTCGACGCGCTCCAGCGCCCATCGGTGCGGCTGGGCGAACGGCATCACGGCGTAGGACGGCGGTAGCCCCGCCGACAGCTCCCGAAACGCCACCGCCGCGACGGCGGCGTTGTCGCACTCCACCGTGGCGGCGTTTCGGAATTCGGCGGTCTCCGGCGGGTCGAAATGGACGACGGGCAAGGCCCCGAAAAGCCGCGGCGGAAGATGGACGCATCCGGCCCAGCATTCGGCAATGCAGCCGACGGGACGGCACCTCGCCAGAATTTCGGGCAGACTGTCCGGCGTCGCGTCGCGTCCGGACTCGACATCGACCTCCCATCCATGCGCCTTGGCGTAGCGGCGGATGCCGTCGAGCCGAAGCCGCTGGATGGGGTTTTCCAGATTGAAATCGAGGCAGAGAATCGTCTTCTGCATGTCGTCGCCCGCGCGTTCAGTCCGTCGCCCATCCCGAAGCGCATGCGAATCCTACGCCAGGCGCTCGACGGCGTGGCCGTCGAAGAGTTCCCGGCGGCCCCTTGAAGATCTCCGCAAGGGTCGAAATCATCAGCGACTTCCCAAACCGGCGCGGGCGCGAAAGGAATACGCATTTTGGCCCCGTTCCGCCAATCAGCCGGTGGAACCAGGCCGTCTTGTCCACATAGATGCCACCGCTTCTGCGCAAGTCGGCGAAGTCGCTCGTGTCGCGGGCGATGGGGCGCAGGGCCGGATCGGAGGACTGACCGTTCGTTTCGTGCATGACCCCGATGCTACCACAACGAACCCGGTCTCGCAATCGCACCTCGGACTCGACAAACGATCCGACGGCGAAACGTAGTTCGCAGAAGTAAATGCACCTGATTCGGTGCGTTTCCTTCTGCGAACTGGGTGCGGTCGAAATTTGTCCCCCCCTTGGCGAGATAATGACGGCTGAAGCTCAGTTCCGGTTTCATCGTTCTTTCGTTACACGGCGATGATCAATCCGGAGCGCATCACCGCACGAAGTTCCGCGATGCCCACTCCGTTTCGGAAGCGCCAGTGCATGCCGGGTCCGGCAAGCCCATCGACCGCATCGCCGCCCTCTGCGGTTTCGCCTCGCTGCACCTCATGACCGCCTTCCGCAGGCGCTACGGCGTCACCATGGGCGCGTTCCGGCGCAAATTGCGGTTTGATGTCATCGGCCCGCCTGCCATCCGTGGATTCCAAGGGTGTGACCAAACTTTGTCAGAACGCAAAGGACGCAATCGCGCGGGCCGATGTGTCACCGAACGCCGCTGTGCGGCTATGACACAATCGGCCCGCAGTTTTGTCGGGCCAAAGTAGTGGACTTAAAATGGCGGCTTGTGGCATAACCGCCATTTTCCAGAAACTTTGTGCTCTTTGTGGCTAAAACATCCCACCCACCAATATTCGGCATCAAACCTTTCAACCTTTCAACCTTTCAACTTTTCAACCTTTCAACCGCTTTGTGTTCTTTGTGGCTAAAACATCCCATCCACTGCTATTCGGTATCAGACTTGTTTTCGCAACCAGGTCATGCTAGAATTTTCGCCGTTGTCAAACAAAGTAGAACACATGGCTCGCAATTCCGCAACAATCGCCTTCCGCGTCAAACCCGAAATCAAGCGCCGCGCCGACGCTCTCTTCGAGCGTCTGGGCATGACGACATCCACTGGCATGAACGTTCTTTTGATGCAAACGCTTGACCATCGTGGATTCGCCGCTCCCGTCGCCCTGCCGGACGATGAAGAGGATGAATATCCCAATGCCGAAACCCGGGCCGTACTTGACCGCGTTCTCGCCGGAACGGAGCCGATGTTCGGTCCGTTTGAAAGCACCGAAGAAATGCTGAAATCCGCGCTTGAGATGGAGGATTGACCGCCATGCTCCATCGCGTGTTTACCAAGCAGTTCTCCCGAGATCTTAAACTTGCCGTTCGCCGCGGTAAAAACCTGAAGAAGATCACGGCCGTCATTGACTTGATTTGCGCCCAGAATCCGCTTCCGCCCGCTCTCCGCGATCATCCGCTCAAAGGCGACTACGCCGGCTACCGCGACTGCCATGTCGAACCCGACCTTGTTCTCATTTATCGGATTGTCCAAGACCGGCTGCAACTGATTTGTTTCCGCCTCGGCTCCCACAACGACCTCTTCGGCGCCTAATGAGCCATGGCGCAATCGATCGGCACGTGACGCACCTTCTCGCCCGCCGCGTCCGGTAGGTCCCGCGCGCCGCGCGGGCCGAAATGGTCATTGTCGATGGGTGAACAATACTGATTTTAATTGTTCACAATTCACAATTTGGCAATTGTTCACAATTTGGTAATTGGCAATTGACAATTGTTCATAAATTGGCAAATGTGGCGGCGGCCGCCGCCCACGGTAGGGCCAGCGCGCCGCGCGGGCAGGGAAAGGGGCGGCGGACTCCAGTCCGCCGGAAACCTACATCTGCGGCGGTCTGGAGACCGCCGCCCCGATGACCGCGTCCGGTAGAGCCCGCGCGCCGCGCGGGCAGGGAAAGGGGCGGCGGACTCCAGTCCGCCGGAAACCAACATCTGCGGCGGTCTGGAGACCGCCGCCCCGATGACCGCATCCGGTAGGGCCCGCGCGCCGTTTCATTCGACTTGCCCCACCAGGTCGTAGCGCTGGCATCTTCGCGAACGTTGCGGTCTTTGCGCGACCAATAACAATTGTTCATGACGAAAAATAACATTGTGTATTGACGGTAGGCGCGGCGCGTGGTATTTTCCCCGTCAGCGTCGTCCGGCAGGAACGTGTGATCTCCTCCTCCCGGCGAAGGAACGACGCAACGATTCGGCGCGGAAACGATGCAACGGACAAACGGTCAAACGAACAAACGGTCAAACGTTTTCTTCCTGCTGGCGATGGCGGGCTGCGGGGGGCTTCTCTTCGACTTCGGCGGAACCGTCATCAACCCGGCGATCCCGTATCTGGAAAGCCTCGGGCTTTTCACCACGGCGCAGCTTTCGCACCTCACGAGCGCGGTCGTGCTCGGCGCGGCGGTATCGGGCCTTGCGGCCGGCGCCGTGGCGGAGTGGATCGGCCGCAAGAAGGCGATGCTGTTCGCTTCGGCCGTGGCGGGGCTGGCGGCGCTGCCGATCTGCCTAGGAGGCGGCTCGTATTGGCCCTTTTACGCGGGGCGCCTCATGCAGGGCGTCGCGGCGGGGCTGGTGGGCGTCGTGGTGCCGATGTATCTGGCGGAGACGCTCGACACCGCGAACCGAGGCAAGGGGGCGGGCGTCTTCCAGTTCATGGACGTGGTGGGCATCCTTTTCTGCTCGCTCGTTGGCGTGGCGGTCGTGCGAATCTTCGGCGGGCCGGGCGATCCGGCGACGGCGGAGGGGGAGAAAATCGCCGCGTGGAAGGCCGTTTTCTGGACTAGCGCCGTGCCGGCCGCGGTTTTCTTTGCCGGAGCGCTGGGACTGCCTGAGTCGCCGGTTTGGAAACTCCGGTCTTCCGGCCAAGGCACGGAACAGACGCACGACCGGGGCACGGAGCAATGCGGGGAAGGCGGGCCGCGCGGCGCGCGGCCCCTACCGGAAGGGCGCGATTCGCTCCTCCGGCGACGCTACGTGGTGCCCTTCGCCATTGCGCTTGCTGTGCTTGTGTGCAACCAGGCGACGGGCTGCAACGCAATCCAGTATTTCGCGCTCAAGATGCTGCTCGACGCGGGGCTTGGCGACGCCGCCGCGGGCGCCGCGAACGTTTCGCTCTGGGCCGTAATGCTCGCGGCGACGGCCGTAGCCTGCGCGCTCGTGGACCGCAAGGGGCGCAAGTTCCTGCTGATGCTCGGCACCTCCGGGATGGTGCTGGCCGACATTGGCGCCGGATTCGTGTTCCTGGCGCTGAAACGCGGCTGGCTTGCGCCGTCGCTCCTCTCCGGCTGGGCGGCGGCCGCGTGTCTCGCGCTCTTCATCGCGGCCTTCTCGATCGGCCCCGGCGTCGTGGTGTGGCTCGCGCTCTCGGAAATCATGCCCGACCGCATCCGCGCAAACGGCATGGCCATCGGCCTCTTCCTCAACATGATGGTCGCATGGCTGGTCGCCGACCGGTTTCTCATCATTGCCGAACGCCACGGCTACGCACCGCTTCTTTTCACTCTGGCCTTCTTCGCGGCAATCTACTTTGCAGTGGCCGCCTTCCTCCTGCCGGAGACCAAGGGCAAGACCCTCGCCGAAATCGAAAAACTCTTCACCAGCCCGAACCGCTGACCTTTCAACTTTTCAACTTTTCAACCTTTCAACTCTTCAACAGTTTACCATGTCGCTCCGCATCGCAATAGCGCCAGATTCCTTCAAGGGCACGCTCACGTCCGCCGAAGCCGCCGCCGCGATCGTCTCCGGCTTTCGCCGCGTCCTGCCGCCGGACACGGAATGCGACTGCATCCCGATGGCCGACGGCGGCGAAGGCACGGTGGACGCCTGGCTCTCGGCCACGGGCGCGGAGCGCATCGACTGCGACGCCGAAGATCCGCTCGGCCGCCCAATCCGCGCCGCCTACGGCTGGCGCGAATCCGACCGCACGGCCGTGATCGAACTGGCAGCTGCGTCCGGTCTGCCGCTCCTGCGCCCGGAAGAGCGCGATCCCGGCACGACCTCGACATACGGCACCGGGCTTCTCCTGCGCGACGCGATTGCGCGCGGCGCGCGGCGCATCGTCCTGGGCCTCGGCGGCTCGGCCACCAACGACGGCGGCGCCGGAATGCTCGAAGCGCTAGGCGCGCGCATTCTGGATTCAACCGGTGCCCCCGTCGGGCGCGGCGGACTCGCGCTGGCGCGCGTGGCGTCGGCGGACCTCGCTCCGGCGCGGCGCGCCCTGGAGGGCGTCCGGCTCGAAGCCGCCTGCGACGTGACAAACCCGCTCTGCGGCCCTTCAGGCGCATCGGCCGTGTTCGGTCCGCAGAAATGCAATCCCGCCGTCCCGTGCGGCCCCCTTGTCGCGGCGCTCGACGCGGCCCTTGGGATTTTCGCCCGCGCCGTGGCCGCGGCGACAGGCGAAGACCTCGCTGGTTCGCCCGGCGCCGGCGCCGCCGGCGGCGCCGGCTTCGCCGTACGCGCCGCGCTCGGCGGGGAGCTCGTTTCCGGCGCCGCGCTCGTCGCGTCGGCGGTGCGCCTCCGCGAGCGCATCCGGGGATGCGACTTGGCGGTGTCCGGCGAAGGCCGGGCGGACGCCCAGACGCTGTTCGGCAAGGCGC
>CAMOSH010000014.1 GCA_946624575.1 uncultured Verrucomicrobiota bacterium | reverse complement strand
GAACGTCACGGCGACGGCGGGCGACGCCTACGTCGAGGCGCAGGGCGGCGACGTGACGATGGCCGACGGCACGACGACGACGGCGGGCGGCAACGCGCGCATCGCGGCGACCGGCACCGCGGGCGACGTGAAGCTCTCGGCGGTCAGCGCGACCGCCGGCAGCGCGAGCATCTACGCGAAGAACGGCTCGATCACGGACAACACGGCGGCAGAGGCCGCGAACGTCACGGCGCAGAAGGTCCGCCTCGAGGCGAAGAACGCCATCGGCGGCACCGGCGGCAACGACATCGAGACCTCGGTTGACAACCTCGAGGCCAAGGCAACTACCGGCGTGGCCTTCGTCCACAACGACAAGGCCGTGACTGTCGGCGGCGTCAACGGCGTGACCGTGAAGAAGGTCGCGACGGCCGACGCCGGCACCGCCGATGTGACGGACGACGACCTCGCCGGCGCGAACGCCGTGGCCTCCGACCTCTCCATCCTCGCGGATGGCCAGATGACCGTCTCCGAGGCGGTGAACGCCGGCAACAGCGCGGTTCTTGAAACGACGGCGGGCGACATCATCGCGAACGCCACGGTGACGGCGGCGCAGAACGCGACGCTGCTTGCGAAGGCCGGCGTCCGGCAGAACGCGAACGTCACGGCGACGGCGGGCGACGCCTACGTCGAGGCGCAGGGCGGCGACGTGGCGATGGCCGACGGCACGACGACCACGGCGGGCGGCAACGTTCTCGTCCAGGCCAGCCAGGGCGTCGAACTCGCGGCGATCAGCGCCGAAGGCAAGACCGTCGCGGTCAAGGCCAATGGCGGCGACATCACCGACGCCAATGGCGGCGCGGCCAACATAACGGCGGCCAATGCGGCGCTCACGGCCTCCGGCAGCGTCGGCGCCGGCAGCGACCACATCGAAACGACCGTTGAGACCCTGGCCGTCCAGGCGGGCGCAAACGCCTTCGCGACCGAAAGCGACGCCCTGACGGTCGGAACCGTCGCAAGCGTTGACGTCAACAAGGTGAACTCCGCCGACGCCGCCGCAAGCGGAGTTGCCAGCGGCGCGCTCTCCGGCATCCAGACGGCCGCCAACGGCGCGCTCACCGGCGCGGCGGTTGTCGTGGCCGGCGACGCCCTCGCCGTCGGACAGGCCGTCCAGGCGAACGAAATCCGGCTTGAAACGACCGCCGGCGACATCACGCTCGGCGCGGCCGTCACCGGCTCGGACAACGTGACGATCGTCAGCAAGGGCGCCACGACGGCCAATGCCGCTGTCATGGCGACCGCCGGCGACCTCTACATCGATGCGGGCGGTAAGATTGACATCAACGCCGGCGCGACCGCCGGAAACACGATGGCCCTCGTCTCCGGCGCAAGCATCGAGGCGGACGCGCTCTCCGCCAAGACGCTCTACACCAGCGCCAAGGGCGACATCAACCCCGGAGAAGTCGAGGCCGACAAGGCGGCGTTCAGCACGGACGGCGACTTGACGCTCGCCCTAAAGAAAGATTCTACGCTGGGAATCAGCGCCGGCGGGGACATCACCATCAATGCCAACGGCTACAGCGTCAAGGCAGGACCAATCGCCGAGGACGGCGCGGCCGGCATCTCGGTGAACGAAGTCCCCCGGACCGGCGAAGTCCAGGCGAAGACGCTTGAAGAGACGACGACAGCCGGCGGCGCGGCCGACGGCATCGTCTCCAAGGGGGGCGACGTGGACGTCAATGACGCCAAGAACATCGGCGGCAGCACCATCGCCGCGAACAAGGGGAACGTAGCGGCCCACGCCTCCGGTGACTACACCGTCTCCAACACCAGCGCGGGCGGCGACCTGACGCTCGACGTGGGCGGCAGCACCCAGGTGAACTCGCTTGAGGCGGGGAGAGACCTGACGCTCGACACGGGCAAGGCGCTTTCGGCGTCCAGCGTGAAGGTCGGCGGCACCGCCGATCTCGCGGTTGGCGGCAACGCCTCGGTCGACACGCTGACGGCCGGGACGCTCGAAGCCGATGTCGGCGGGTCGTTCAATTCGAAAAAGCTGGTCGATGTCAAGAAGGACGCAACGCTCGGCGTCAAGGGCGACGTGACGCTCGCGGAAATCAACGTCGGCGGCGACCTGACGATAGCGGGCCAGGGCGGCAGCGGTGCCAGCGGCAATCTCGAATTCGAGACGATGACCGCCAAGAGCGTCGAGGCCACCACCGGAAGCATCGCCATGGGCAAGGTTTCGGCGACCGACGCGACGTTCGACGCCAAGGGCTCCATCACCGACAACGGCTCCGAGGTCGCCACGAAGAACCTGACCATGAAGGCCTCCGGCGACATCGGCACGTCCTCCGCGCCGATCGTCACGAAGACGCAGGGCGGGGTGCTCAAGGAAGTGACCGGCCGCAACGTGTACCTCGAGGAGACCGCGACCGGAACCGTGGGCGTAGGCAAAATTGCCGCCACTGGCGGGGATCTGGAGCTGCACGCGCCGAACCTCGGCGAGACCGGACGCCTGGCGCCGGCCGGCGCCGGCACCGGCAAGATCAGCGCCACGGGCGACATGACGCTCGACGTGGCCGGTCACCTCGGAAAGGTTTCCGCGGACGGCTCCGGCCACATCGAGCTGGACGTCGGTGGCAAGCTCAACCTCAGGAGCGGCTCGCTCGCGGGCAAGGGCTCCAGGGGCGAAGGACTGGCCGTCGTGGACAACGAAGGCTACGTGTACGTCGTGGCCAAGGCCGACCGTGACAAGGTGTACGACATCTGGAACGGCTACAAGGGAAACACGTCCGGCCAGAAGGTTCCGGGACTCGTTATTATCAACGGCCAGGTGCTGGACGGCAATCCCGACCTCATCCGCAAGATCCACCGTGCCGAGGCGTTCACGGTCGAGACGCCGGAACTCAAGAGCAAGCAGGGCGTGTTCGGATCGCCGGTGTTCGTGCACACGGACATGGACGTGAACGAAGCCGCGTCGATCGGCTCAGTCGACTACCTGCGGCTCGACACGCTGCGCTTCCAGCCGGTCGTGGACGACGAAGTGAACGCCACGCTCCTGGACGACTGGGAGTACGGCAACGGCGACTACGTTCTCTCCTCGTTCGAGAGCGGACTCTCCGACGTCACCAAGTTCGACGAAATCTACACCCGCACAGCCAAACCTGAAACCGAAGAGCAGAAGGCCCGGAAGGCGAAGGAGAAGGCGGAGCGCGAGGCGGCCAAGGCCGAAGCGGCGAAGACTAAAGCCGAAAAGGCCGAAGCGAAGAAGCAGGCGAAACTTGCCGAAAAGGCGGCCAAGGCCAAGCAGCGCGAGGAGGCGGCCAAGGCGAAAGCCGAGGCCAAGGCCGCGCGCGAGGCGGAGGCCAAGGCAAAGGCCGAAGCGGCAGCCAAGGCCAAGGCGGAGGCCAAGGCCGCGCGCGAGGCGGAGGCGAAGGCCAAGGCGGAGACCAAGGCCGGGAAGTGAATGCACCAACGCCCGCCGGGCGCGCATCCCGCGCTCGGCGGGAAAACGAACCGACATAAAAAACAATGAAAAACACAATTCCTCTGGTACTGGCGGTCCTCCTGGGCCTGGCGGCGGTGTTCGCCGTCAGTCGGCTCGTCGCGCGCAACAGCGGCGAGGAGATCGGCAAAATCAGCGTGATCGTCGCCAACAAGAACCTCTCTGCCGGTCAGGATGTCCGGGAGGGGGATTTTGGTTCCGTCGAGATTCCGCGCTCTGCGTATATCAACCACCAGCATGTCCGCACCGAGAACCAGAATCTCGTCGTGGGGCAGAAACTTGTGCGCGACATCGCGAGCGGCGGATTCATCCTGCTTGACGACGTGATTTCGGGAGTGGGGAGACTTTCGGACGAAGTCGTGCGCGGCGACTGGATTGTGCCAGTGCATTTTGCGGATGCCACGCTGGTCGCCGCGTTGCAGGAAGGGGACGAAATCGCGATCGTGATGGTGGCGCAGGACCTGAAGGCATCCGGGAAGACTGACATGGAAGGCAACGCCGAAGTGGCGCGCGTCCAGACGGCGCGGGTGCTGTTCCCGATGGTGCGCGTGGTCCGCAGAATGCAGGACGGGGTGCTTGTGTCGATGAGCCCGAAGGAGGCGCAGCGGCTGCTGGTGGCTTCGCTCAATGCGCCGTTGTATCCGATGCTGCGACTGCGCGGAGATTCGTCGCACCGTAGCGTGCAGGAATCTGCGGGCGTGACTTCGGCGGATCTTTCGGAGAGGGCGTTGGTCGCGAGGGACAAGGCGGTAACGGCTGGGCAATAAAGATAGAAAAGTTTAAAGGTTTTCACGAGAACACACAATAAAAACACAATGAGATGAACACACGAGCAAAGATGATTTTTGCGGCAATGGCCGCGGCGGCGGCGATTGCTTCCGCCGAAACGCGTTCTCTGACGCTCCCTGCTGGGCGCAGCGAGGGCGTCGATCTGGGATTTGTGCCCAAGGGGCGCAGAATCATTGGCAAGGAGCTGGTTTCCGTTTCGATGCACGAAGGCGCGACATCGGCGATTGTCACAGCTGGCGAGACGCAGGGGTCGTGCCAGGTTGAATTCCTCGACGCCGGCGGTGGCGAGGGACTTCTTCTCAAAGTCGAGGTTGTCGGCGATCTGGACGACACGCTTCGTTCGCTTCGCAAGTGGCTTTCCGACTTCAACGACATCGAATTCGTCAAGGGCAAGAGCAAGATCGCCATCACCGGCACGATAAGCAATCCCTCCGACTGGGCCAAGTTCGAGAAGATCTGCTCGCTCTCCGATTTCAAGGACAAGATCGAGGCAGTGGTAGAATTCAGCGTCGATCCGGGAACAATCAACAATCTGCGCAAGGAACTGGTGGCGGAGGGAATCCCGCTTGCCGACGCCGGGGTTCGTCCCGCCGAGGGGCAGATTGCGATGGACTACGCTCACAACGTGCTGAAATTCACCGGCACCGTTTATTCGGCGAAGGACGTCGAAAAGCTGACGCGCGTCCTGAAGGGGCAGAGCTGGCTGCAAATCGTGAGCGAGCCGAAAGGCGCGGCGACTTCGACCGTGGCGCAGGCCGTGGTGAACGTGGCCGTGGACGACGCATTGCTGGAACTGGGCGTGGCGTTCGTAATGGTGTCCAGGAGGGAGTTTCAGCAGCGGGCAAGCACGGGCCGTCTCGTGGCGAACGCGGTCTGGGGCGGACTCACGGACTTGCTTCTCGTCGGCGGTCATCGTCAGAGCCAGCACGGCAAGTTCAACAACGTGACAATCGGTGCGTCGCTTTCGTCAACGCTGGAAATGCTCGCCAACAACGGCGTCACGCGGCAACGCGAGCAGGGAACGCTCCGGTTCCACGCGAACGGCGATCCCGGAAAGACGCTTCACATCGGCGGATCAATGAAGGTGACGCCTCCGGCTTCCGGCGAGGGCGAAGCGCCTGAAGCGCAGGACTACGACTACGGCTTCAAGATCGTCAACAAGAACTCGCGCCGCATCTCCGCGACTGACGCCGAGGCGGACATTGACATCGAACTTTTCGGGGAACCGCAATTTCCCGCCGGCAACGGCAACGGCGCGACCACTGTCAGACAGGAGAAGCGCTCCGTTTCGCCGCTCGTGCGCATTCCGCTGGGGCAGACAGTCGCCGTCGCCGGCTACGAATCGCTTTTCGAACACTCCACAGGAGAGGGGACTCCGGTGCTGCGGCACATTCCGATCGTCAACTGGTTTGTGTCCGACAAGCGGCACGACTACGATGACCAGGCGCTGCTGGTGCTGGTGTCCATCCGCAAGGTCGATCTTGATGCCGAGGCTCCGATGGTGCCAAACACTCCGATGCGCGACATCACGCTCGACGCGGACACCGACACGGAGACTCGCGTTAAGAACGAGCGCGATGCCACCAAGAAGCATCGCGGCTGCTGGGAGCCGCTGAACTGGCTCGCCTGGTAGGACATGCCGAGGCTTTTCCTTCACGCCGAGACCGGCGACGTCGCGCTTCCGCCCGGAGACTTTGATCTCGTGTTGGGGCGCAGCGCGGAAGCGCAGATACGGGTGCTCGACACCGGCGCGTCGCGCCGGCACGCCCGGCTTGCGTCCGTGGGCGGCGTCGTGGCGGTGGAAGACCTTGGAAGCCGGTCGGGGACATTCGTGAACGGCGCCCGCGTCGAAGGCCCGACGCTTCTTGCCGAAGGCGACGTCATCCGCATAGGCCGCACGGAGCTGAAGTTTGGCTCCGCCGATGGCTCTGGGGCACCGCCCGCAGCTTCCCAACCTGCGCCGCCGCCCGCGCCGCGCCATGCGCCGCCTTCTGCTGCGGCGTCGGCCGCAGCCTCCCCACCTGTGCCGCAGCCCGTGCCGCGCCATGCGCAGGCCACGGCTTCCCCTCCTGCGCCGCAGTCCCTTCACGGGGCTGCGCGCGACGCGAAGGAGGCCGCGCTGCGAGACGAATTCAAGGACGCCGCTCTCATGTGCGGCGAGGAGACCATGGCGCTCAAGCGCCGCCTGCACGCCCGCATCCTCGAAAAGATGAACCTCTCGGAGGATGCTCTGGACCTTACGTCCGACGAGACCCTCCTGCCACGCC
This sequence comes from uncultured Verrucomicrobiota bacterium, assembly GCA_946624575.1. Taxonomy (GTDB): domain Bacteria; phylum Verrucomicrobiota; class Kiritimatiellia; order RFP12; family UBA3636; genus UBA3636. Next base: position 35,141 of record CAMOSH010000014.1, on the reverse strand, counting down.
TCGAGGAATGCCTCAACCAGACGCTTCGCGAGCAGCGCCACGAACTGCCGTCCGACATCCCGTACGAGACGTTCCGCCAGGCGCTCATGGACGAGCTTGTCGGCTACGGACCGATTTCGCCGATGCTGCGCTCTGGGAACGTCTCGGAAATCATGGTCAACGGACCGGACAGGATCTTCGTCGAAAGCAAGGGCCTGCTCTTTGAAACAGGCGTCCGGTTCTTCGACGAAAAGCATCTGCTGCAGATCATCCGGCGCATCGTGGAGCCGCTCGGGCGCCACGTTGACGACGCCTCCCCGATGGTAGACGCGCGCCTGCCCGACGGCTCTCGCGTGAACGCGATCATCCCGCCGCTGGCGCTGGACGGCGCGTCCATGACGGTGCGCAAGTTCTCCGAAAGGAAGCTCACCACGGACGACCTGGTGAAATTCGGGAGCATGACGCCGGAGATGGCTGCGTTTCTGGAGTGCGCGGTGAGGAACCGGCAGAACGTCGTGGTCTCCGGAGGCACGGGGTCCGGCAAGACGACTCTGCTGAACGTGCTTTCGCAGTTCATACCGCATGGCGAGCGCGTCGTGACCGTGGAGGACAGCGCGGAACTGAAGCTCTCGCACCGCAACATCGTGCGGCTGGAGGCGCGCCCGGCGAACATCGAGGGCAAGGGGCGCGTGGCGATTCGCGATCTGGTGGTGAACTGCCTGCGCATGCGGCCGGACCGCATCATCGTGGGCGAATGTCGCGGCGCGGAGGCGCTGGACATGCTCCAGGCGATGAACACGGGCCACGACGGGTCGCTCACGACGCTTCACGCCAACACGCCGCGCGACGCGCTCTCGCGCCTGGAGAACATGGTCATGATGGCCGGCTTCGACCTGCCCTCCTCCGCGATACGCGAGCAGATCTGCTCGGCCGTGAACCTGATCGTGCAGCAGAGCCGCCTGCCGGACGGCTCCCGCAAGATCATGAACATCACCGAAGTGACCGGCCGCGAAGGCGACGTGATAACCATGCAGGACGTGTTCGTCTACAATCGCACCGGTTTCGGACCGGACGGCTCGATACAGGGCTTCCACACGGCCACCGGCAACATACCGCGCTTCGTCGAGGTCCTGCGCGAGTCCGGAAATTCGGACTTGGACATGAACGTATTTGTTCCGAGGAATTGAGGCATGGCCATACTGACGTATCTGCTTGTGTTCGCCGCCGTCGTGGCGCTTGGCTACGCGGCGATTTCGACGTTCCAGACCGACGTGTACGAACGCGCGTCGCTGGTGCGAGAGGAAGAGGGCAACGTTTCGGCGCTGCGCAAGATGGTGTCGCCCGTGCAGATGGCCAAGTACCGGCTAAACGCTGGCTTTGCGGCGGCGCTGGCGCTATTCGTGCTGCTTTCCGCGCTAGACTTCCCGATTTGGAAGTCACTGCTTGTCGCCGTTGCCGGAGGAGTCGGCGCCGCGTTTCTGCCGGTGGTCTGGTTCCGGCGCAAAGTCAACGCCAGAATAGAGCTCTTCAATTCGCAGATCATGGAGCTGACGAACACCGTCGCGGCAGGAATGCGCGCGGGGCAGGCGTTTCCGGCGGCGCTTGAATCGACGTCCAGGCGAATTCCGTGGCCGATGAGCGAGGAGCTCAAGACGGTGCTGCGGGAGTATCGTCTCGGCCTCGACCTTCCGGAGGCGCTTGCCCGCCTCAACGACCGATTGCCGTCGGAAGACATGGCACTACTTGTTGGCGCGGTGAGGCTCACCGCGAAGTCTGGCGGGTCGCTTGCGGAGGTCATGGAGAAGATGACGGAACTCATTCGCGCCCGCAACGACTTCCAGGAACGACTTAAGAACCTGACGGCGCAGGGCAAGTTCGAGGCCGTGGCGATGTCGGTGATGCCGATAGTCGTGTTCTTCATACTTTTCTTCGAAAACCGGCCGCTCGTGATGCCTCTGATCACGACGGAGACCGGATGGACGGCCATTGGCGTCGTCTGCTTTCTCATCACGTGCGGATACCTCTGCATCCGCCGCATAGTGACCATCGAGGTGTAGGCCATGCAACAGACGACAGTCGGACTTTCCACATACGTCTTCGTTTTCCTGTGCGTGGTCGTGCCGTATCTGCTAGCCGATCTGGCCATGCGGCTGCCGTCGGCGAGCCGCGTGGCCGGGGAGCGGCTTCTGCCTGTCCTGTACAGGATTTTCTACCCGGTGATCGCCTGGGCGGCGGAGTCGTTCGGCGACACGCTGGCGCGGTGGCGCCCTGAAAGGGCCGAGGCGGTCCGGCGGCAGCTGCTGCTCGCCGCGATGCCGGTCACGCCGCAGTTCGTCTTCGGGGCGCAGCTGACGTTCTGCGTCCTGGGGGCGCTTGTGGCGTTTCCGATGTTCATGCTCGTCGGCTCCCCGATGATCGCCGGTGGAATGGGCGCCGTTCTCGCGCTGTGCGGCTGGTTCACTCCCGCGTTCATGCTGGACACGGCGGCGGACTCTCGCCAGGAGCGCATTGTCAAGGACCTGCCATTCGCGATCGACCTTGTGGGCGTTGCGATGCATGCGGGTCTGGATTTCAATGCCGCAGTGCGCTACTACGTCGGGCTCGGTTTCAAGAACGCGCTGACGTCGGAGTTCGCGCAGATGCTCCGCGAAACGGAACTTGGCATGAGCCGCATCGATGCGCTTGAGGCGATGGCCGCGCGAATCCAGTCGCCGGTGTTCACGTCGTTCGTTGACGCCGTGGCGCATGGCAGCGACACGGGCGCCTCGATGATTGCCACGATGCGCATGCAGGGGGAGGACATGCGCCGCGCGCGATTCAACATCGCCGAGCGCAAGGCGCAGCGCGCACCGTCGATCATGATTTTTCCGATGGCAATTTTCATTGTGCCGGCCGTGTTCATCGTGATTGGCGTGCCGGTGTGGATGCGCCTCAAGGGCACAGGACTGTAGAACAGGGAGGACGCGAGAATGGCATTCAGACTGGTGTTTGAAACCGGCTCCCTGGAGGGAAGGAGCTTTCCGGTGCCCGAAGGCTCAGGGGTTCTGGTCGGGCGTTCGCACTCCTGCGGGGTGCGGCCGAAGGAGCCCGACGTTTCCGGCCGGCACCTGGCGGTGCGAGACGACGGCGGAGTCCTGCGACTAGAAGTGTTCAGTTCGCACAAGACGACACTCGACGGCGCCCGCCTTTCGGCTGGAATGGTAAAAGCGCTTCAGGAAGGCAGCCGAGTTGGACTTGGCGACGCGCTGCGGTTCCGCGTCGAGGTGATTCGCGGCGAGGACGGCGATACCTCCGAGATGCCGACAGGAGTTGGTGAGCCGCAAACAGGGACCGCTCCCGCTCTTGGAACCGGAACATTCGCGACGGCAGCCGGCGCGACGGGCACGATTGGCACGATTGGGACATTTGCCGGCGGCGCGACTGGAACCTTCGCGACGATGGCTGGCGGCGCGACCGGGACATTCGCGACCGTGGCCGGGGGCGGCGCGACCGGGACATTCGCGACCATGGCGACGGTCGCCGCTCCGACCTCCGGTGCCAGTTCCTCCGCTGCCACCGGCACCGCCACCATCGAAGAGGGCGAAACCGGGTTTGCCCCCATGCCGCGCGGACTGGCTGGCGGTGGCGGTGCCACCGGCATCGCGGACGACGGCGAAACGGATTCGTCGGTTTCGGAAGGCGGCGAGACGCAGATGCTGGAGACGCAGATTGCCGCGCCGGAGGAAATCGCGATGCTTCGCGGGGCGCACGACCGCCGCCAGAAAAGGCGCGTCATCGGCAGGGCGCTGTTTTTCGCGATTGCGCTTGCCTCCGTCGTCGGACTGTACGCCTGGCTTTCCAGAGTCACCGTGAATCCGTATTTGCTCGCTCCGGTTATTTCGTTCGACGGAGTAATCGAGGCGTTTGGCGGCAAGGTGTCTGTCGTGGTGCCGCAGTGGAACAACGGCGCCTTCTCGAGCGCCGACGCGCATTGCGTCCGCTGGAATTCCCGCCTCGGAGACGAATGGGCGGTTCCGTACACGATAGTTCTCACCAACTGGACCGACCGCGCCTCGCTATACGAAACGCGCGAGTCCACGTTCGGGCGCTGGCGCCACGAGAACATGAAGGGACTGTGGCGCGACCTTGGCGAAATGCCGGAACACCGCTTTCTGGGCGGCGAGGGCGGCGCATACCCCGGCGTTCCGTGCATCCAGCACCGCTACTCCAGGAGCGACGCCAACGGCGACAATTTTGCCGGCACGGCCACGTTCTTCCGCGTGGCCGACCGGTGCTACGTCCTGCTGCGCGAGCTTCCGGCCGACGAAGAGGGGCGCGGCTACGTGTGGCTCGACGAGGTGTGGTCCACGCTGTTCGCGCGCGCGGCGCTGCCGGACGGATCCGAGAATCTTCTCGCGGCGTGCCACTGGGAGGGGACTCCGGAAGTCGATCCCGGCCTCGATCCCGTGCTGGCCGTAAACGAAAGCCGCAAGGCCGTGGAAAGCGGCTCCACCGCCGCGTGGGGTGACTCGGAGCGGATGCTTCGTCTGGCGCTGCGCGAAATTCACGGGCGCGACGACCCGGATTCCGCCGCGCTGCGCGCCACAGCGCTCGATGTCCTGCGCCAGCTTCGCGCCGCGCAGCGCAATTTCTGGCACAGGCAGTGCCTGGCCGCGCTCAAGAGTTCCGATCCGTCGGTTCCCGACGGCGACCGGAAACTGGAGGCCATTCGCCGCGCCACAGAGGCGGCGTTTACGTCGAAGGACGACGAACGGCACTGGCTGCTTGGTCGGCCGCAATGGTGGCTTTCGCAACCGGAGGGCTTTTGACGGGGCTGCGAGCGCCATGGCGCACCGGAGACGCAATACGACATGAAGACGTTGTTGATATGCCTCGAAATGGACGGTCGGGTCCTGCACGAAGTCCGATCGGATTCCTTCAGCGGTCCGATCGGAATCGGGCGTTCGCGTGACTGCGCCTGGTCAGTCTCCGGCGTCGACCCGTCCATGAGCGCCCATCACGCCGAAATATTCGCCAAGGGGCGCGCGCTGTGGCTGCGCGACCTTGGCAGCCGAAACGGGATCCTGTGCGCCGGGGAGCGAGTCGAGTGCAAGAAACTCCGCCCCGGCGACAAGTTCCACCTTGGCGCGTGCATACTGGTGGTGGAGGAAATCCGGGAAAAGGACACTCGCGACCTGCTGCCGTACCACAGGCTGGAGCAGCTCAACGGACCGGACGCCGGCCGGGTGCTGGAGTTGTGTGGGACGGACGACGTCACGATCGGCTCCGATCCGTCCAGTTCACTGCTCTGTCTCGACCCGCTTGTGTCGCGCGAGCACGCCGCGCTTTCGATCAAGGCGGACGGCAGCGTCTGGGTTCGGGACTGCGGCAGCCGCAACGGCACAAGCGTGAACGGGACCGCGCTGGCGAAGGACAAGGAGCGAATGCTGCGCGACGGCGACGTGCTGTCGGTAGCGTACATCGAATTCCGGTTCACCGACAAGAATGTGGCGCATCCGCGCGCCCATTTGCTGCGCAAAATTGGCATTGCGGCGGCGACGGTTGCCGTGACGATGATCGGGTATTATGCGTATGCGTCGGCGCGACCGTCCGCCCGTTCGTTTCTGGGCAAATCGGTGGCTCTGGCGGCGACCGGTCGCTTCGACGAAGCGGCGGAAATGGCGCGGGCGAGCGCCAATGCCCGCGGCGCGGATGCATACGCGCGGCGCAGGGCGGAGCTTCTGCAGAGCGTAGAGGCCTGGCGCACAACGACCGCCGCCTGGAACGAAATGCGACAATTGCTGAACGCCGGGGACTGGGATCGGGCGCAGGAAGTGTCCGTTCGGCTTTCCGACTGGAATTGGAATTCTTCCGACGGCCCGCAGGAAGGAGTGCGCGCCACGCGGGCGCTGGAGCTGGTGCGCGCCCTGCGCGACGCGCAGCGCGCCTTGGCGGAAGGCGCCGACATGGACGGGCTCACGGGGGCGGAGGACGCGCTGAAGGCGGCGCGCGCCGCCTTCGAGGCGTCGGACTGCACCCCGCCCGGCACCATGCTCCCATGGGCGGCGCGACTGCTTTCAGACGGCGCAGCCGTCGCTCCGGAACTGGCGACGACAAAGGCGGAACTGCGCAGCATCGTTGAAACGCTCGATTCCCTCGCGATTGGCAGACCCGGATCCGAACCGCTGGCCGCGCGCCGCGCGCTGGCCGCGCTGGAGACCATTCGCGATTCCAACGCCGTTCGCGGTCGCGCGCCGGCGGATGGCGAAGCGCGACCGTTCCGCCCGTCGCCGATAGTGGCGGCTCGGATTGGCGAAATGTCGGCGCCGCTTAAGGCTCTGGCGGAATCGGAGCGTGCCTTCATGTCGAACGTCGAAAAGATTGCGGCGGCGCAGTTTGACGATTTGAGGCGCGAACTCCCGCTGCCTTCAGACGCCCTTCTGGGGCTTCACCCGGCATTTCCCTTGTACGCCGAGGCGTTGCGCGAACTCAACGGAGCGCTGTGCGGACCGGTGTGCCTGGGCTGGAAGTCGCGTCTGGAAAGTATCGTGGCGCTGGGGCTTGATCCGGTCTCCGGCAAGCGCCCCCTGGCGATACGCGCGGTGCTTTCTTCGGTGACTGCGGCCGATGTTCTGAAATTCGTGCCGTCGCCCGCCCTCGTTCCGGCGAGGAGCGACGACGACCGCCCGGTTGCCGGGTGCGATTATGACGCCTTCGTCGGTATTTTCGACTTCTACTACTTTCTTGAAGAACTTGATCCGGATGAATCTCCGGACCGCGCAGTGGACGCTTACGGGAACGCGGGCGGCTCGTTTGATTCGACTGTGGAGATGGCGCGGGCCGTGTGCGCGAAGCTGCGCACTTTCCGGGACTACGCCGAAAAGGCTTCCGGCGACATCGGCGCCCTGGCCCGCATGGTGGCCTTTGCGAGGGATGTTCCCGGTGGCAACAGAATCGGGCTGGCGCTGTCCGAGGTGAAAAGGACGCTGGACGACGTCGAGGACTGGTCGGCCGTGGACTTTCCGGCCCGCTGCGCGGCCGAAGGCGGCGAGCGGGCGAAGATCCTGGGTTCCGGAGTGAGGCTTCTTTTCGAGGCCAGGCCCGACCGCGATCGCGCGGCGCGGCTCGCCGCCGACTGGCGCGCCTTCAAGAGGTCTCTTCCCAAGTGGGATGGCACCGACGAGTCCTCCCGCGAGCTTTTCGACAAGGCGCTGCCCGGGATGTCGCAGCATCGCAATGCCTGGGGCGCCCTGCACAAGGCCGCCGCCGCGCATGGCCATTCTCCGGGAGGCGCGCAATGAGCGGAGCCACCTCCACCTCCGGATCCGTGCTGATGGAGTACGTCGTGCTGTGCGGATTCATTGGCGTGGCCGTCGCCGTCGCGGTCTACGTCGGGTTCTACAACCCGGTGGAGGGCTACGTCGAAACGGGGCGCAAATTCGTGCAGTGGCGGCAGATCCTCCTTCACGCCCTTTCGCTCCCGATTCCCTGATCTCCCCTCTTCCCTTTCTAGAAAAGCTAGCGGTTCTAGAGGTTCTAGAAAAATAAACAAGAAACAAACAAGGAAACAAAGATGAAAATCAAACTCGAAGCCACCCGCCTCGGTCGCACACTCCGTCGCCTCGCCGGCGAAGAAAAGGGCGCCGTCATGATGGAATACGTCGTCCTCGCCGTCCTGCTCGTCGCTGCTGTCGTCGGCGCGGTGATCGCCTTCTCCGGTCGCATCCAGAACCAGTTCCGCGCCGCAGGCGAAGCCGCTGGCGGGCAAACCACGACCGCCGAGAAGACGGTCGCCACTTCCGCGAAGAACTTTGATTCGACCATGCAGAAGGCCGTGCAGTCCGGCAACAAGATCAACGGCGGCGAGTTCCAGTCCGGGGCCAAGTAATTGCCCCTCGGATCGAACAGCCGAATCCCGCGCCCATGCCCATCTGGCTTCCAGCAACCATCCTGACCGTCTGGCTCCTCGCGCTCTGCGTCGAGGATGCCAGGCGGCGGCGCCTTCCGAACGCGCTGACGCTCGGCGGGGCGCTTGTGGCGCTTGTCTGGAGGGCTGGTCGCGGCGCGCCCTCCTTCGTCGGCGGGCTTGAGGGCGGGGCGCTCTGCGCCCTGCTTCTGCTTTTTCCATTCTTTCTGCACGCGGCCGGCGGCGGCGACGTCAAGATGCTTTTCGCCGTCGGCGCGGCGCTCGGCCGCGAGCGGGCGCTTGGGGTCCTCTTCTGGGTCTCCCTTTCCGGGCTCGCGCTGGCGCTGCTCTTTCTCCTGTTCGGACGCGTCGACCGCGGCCGCCTCGCGCACTATGCGCGGTGCGTGTTCGACTGGCGCTACGACCGCGCGGCCGGACGCGCCGCGCTGCCTCCGAAGTCGTCAGAGAAGGCGCGGGTCCCCTTCGGACTGGCCATCGCGGCGGGCACATGGCTTGAACTCCTTTTCCCGCTCTGATTTTTTCAGATGCAAAGGGACACAAGGGACGCAAGGGACATAAAAGACTTCTTTGCGAACTCTGCGATCTTTGCGGGTAAAAAAACTTTCTAACCTTCAAACCTTGAACACGGATTGGTACTACACTAACGGCCGTTCCAGGCACGGCCCCATCGACGAAGCCGGAATACGCCTTCGGGCGCAGAAGGGCTTTGTCCGGCGCGACACGCTTCTCTGGCGCTCCGGACTCTCCGGGTGGACGCGCGCCGACGAACTTGGATTCTTCCCGGACGACGACGTCGAGCCGACGATGTGCGCGATTCCGGTGCCTGACGAACCGCCGCCGATACCGCGCGCGCCGGCCGCGCCGAGCCCCGCGCCTCCCCCGCCGCCCGTAGTACCCACTCCTCCTCCGGCGGCGCCCGTGTCGTTTGCCGCGTCATTTGCGCCGCCGCCTGTCGCTCCGCCTCCCGCGCGGTCGCGGTTCTCCCTGCCGGCGGCGCTGCCCGACGACGATGACGACGAGGACGAAACGAGCGCGACGGCGTTTTCCTCCGACGAACGGGCGACTGCGCCATCGCCGCAGCCGCCGGCTGCCGAGGCGGCGCCGCCGCCACAGGCCCCGCCGGCGTCCGGCCTGGCTCCCGGAGCCGCGGCGCCGCAAGAAGCCGGGGACGTGAGCGTCGCAAACTGGTTCTGGACGATGCTCGCGATGGCCATACCATTCGTGAACGTGGTTCTGCTTTTCGTTTTCGCGTTCGGGGACGGCACTCCGGCGTCGAAGCGCAACTGGGCCAGGGCGATTCTGCTCTGGGTGCTTGTGGGCGTCGGAATCGCGGTTCTCTTCTGGGGGGCGCTCCTCGGATCCGTCGCATCAATGGGGAGGTAGGCGGACATGATTCGGGAAGGCGGCAGCGCGAACGGACATTCGGAACGGTTCGGAAAGAACCGTTCCGGTTCCGTACTCATGGAGGCGGTGGTGTGCCTGCCGTTGCTTTTGCTGCTCGTGTCCGGAATCTGGCAGTTCGCCCGCATCTGGGAGGCGCGCTTCTTCACGTGGCTCGCCGCCTACAATGCCGCGCGCGCCACGCTCGTCTACAATCCGCGCGACTACGCCTGGAGGCTTTCGACCGAAAACAAAAGGAAGGTTGGTGGCGGTGCTGATGACGGCGAGGCCGTTTCCGCCGGGGACGCCGACAAGTGGATTTTCTACGAGGAGCGAGGCGTCGCCTGGCTCGCGGCGGTGAACACGCTTGCCTGGATCAGCCAGACCGAGGGCGACGAAGATACCTGGTATCCGTTTCCGCGCTTCAAGTCGATACCGTACTCCACGCGCATAAAGGAGCAGGTGCGCGTCGTGTCGGCGCTCGATCCCGGAATCGTCCTGGCAAACGCGCTTGGAGAGCGCGACCTGCGATACAGCGCGGAGACCAACGGCGCGGTCCGCGTGTGCGTCGAATTCAAGGTGCCGCTCATACTTTCGATCTTCGACCCGTCGCTGCTGTGGCCCGATGAAAGCCGGACCGGGAAAGCCGATCCGCCACTTGAAATCGCGCCCGGATCGGGACTGGCCGGATTGACGCGCCCGTCCGAACCTGCACTCGCCGCGTTTCGCGGCGTAGAGGAGGACGACGCAAAGACGCGCGGCAGGGCGCTTGGACGCACGTTCTCCCTGCGCGAGACGGTGGTTCTTCCAAAGCCGTATTCCACCGACCATTTTCCACTTGTTTCCGCCGAGGAACGTTTCTACCTGACCGACTCGGAGAATTTCCACGTCCTGCGCAGTGGGATGTGGACCACCATCGATTGACTTTTTTCCGCCCGCCATGACGCTCCGCAGAGTATTTCGCAACGAATGCGCCCGCCTTGTCCACGAGGAAAGCGGGGTGGCCGTCGTGTTCACGCTCTGCTCGTTCCTGTTCCTGTTCGCGTGCTGCACCAGCGTGTGGTTCGTTGGGGAAAACGTGCGCCGCAAGGCAGAGCTGCAGAACGCGTGCGACGCGGCGGCTTACTCCGCCGCCGTCGTGCAGGCCGACGGCCTTTCGCGCATGGCGGTCGTCAACCGCGCCATGTCCTGGTGCTACGTCCAGATGACGAAGATGCAGATGGACTACATCACCCTGCGCTGGCTGGAGCTGACGAAAGAGAGGTTTGAAAAGGACCGGCGCAATGCGGACAGGACTGACGACTACCGTAAAAACGATCCTATCGGCGCGTCATTGGCTTTTTCCAAAATATTTGGCAATAAGGCGGCATTTTGGTCGCTTCAGGATTTTTGGCATGGCATAGGAGGCGAGTTGCTTGAGCACCTCATCGACTTTCCTCCATATTTGGTTTTGAAGGGCGGATTCAGTTGCAAGGAACGAACTCATTCAGATCCCAATGATGCCAAAGGCAACGGATCATATATCGGATTTCGCGGAATGTTTTCTGGAGCGGACGACCATATTGGATGCGTTCGCTTGAATGCCGGAAGAACGCGGGAACTGGATTCTGACGGAACATACGTGCCAGTACAAGGCGGTGATTTCGGAGTAACAGGCGCGACAGGCGCATCAATTGATCAGATGCTTGAAGAACTTCATGACGTATATGGCGACGGATCGGTTTTGTCCTTGCAAATTCGAGCCATGAAAACGGCAATTGTGACGTGCAACGCATTGTTGCCGTCGATCAATCGCCAAATGGGAGCTTCAATTGAAAAAACCGCAGTTCGCACCTTGTTCGAAAATCTGCCGCGTGATGAAAACGGCTTGGTCGATGGAAGCATCTTGAATGATTTTCGATGGACGGTGTTTGGTGGCGCGTCACGCCCGCCGCGAGAGTATTCTTCCGGGCTTGGAAGCCTTTCGGGAATTTCCGATCAAATGTGTCTGGCTTCAAAGCCTTATTTTTCTGGTTTGCACAATACGGAAGAGGATGAGATTCTGTTCTTGAACATGGCCGACGGGCTGCCCGAAGTATACGGCGGCGGGAAATCTAAGGAGGTCCGTCTGATCGATTATTTTGCTGATCGCTCCGGATCCTCGTATGCGCTGCCAGCTTCCGTCAAGGGACTTTGCCCGGGTCTTGACCAGTGGTTTATCAGGTGCGATCCGCGAGAATCCGCAATTTCCGACCAAATTGTCGTTGAACGCAACTTTGCTAAGACTCGTGGAGGCATTGTTCGCGCATACAAGAATGCTAATTACGACGAGGGATCCAGTGGAGCGAGCCTTCTTCAGAAAAACCTTTTGGCCGGATTCGGGTCGGGGATACATCGGGGCAATTACGTTTCCGAACTTGGCGAAGATTTGCGAAATGAGATTTCCTCTCGAGTTTTCAACCCGTTGAAGGCTATGGCCACTGATAAAAAACCGTCGGATTATATTGTTGTCGAAAAAAAACGCGGGCGAAAGCATCCTCCATCGTGGACGTATATCAAGAATCGTGCAAAACGGCGGGCTCAGAGGCTTGCGAAAAGCACGGTAGCCAACATTTTTGATGAGCCCGTGAAGGCTTTGCTTTCGCCATTTGCAAATCTGATCAAAAAAGCCGACAATCTTGCTGGTAATTTTCTCGACAACTTGGCCACTCTTGATGTTGAACCCTCGTGCAAAAACGAAAGGATGAGATTCATCGACAAGTGCGCAAACACACGTGATACGACAGGTCTTGTTTCCGAATGGGAATGGGCTTCCGCCTATTGGGGGTGCCATTGGATCAGTATTCACGTGCACATTTGGCCAGTCAATTACGACTACGAGTATTGTTCCCATCCATTTGTGCCGATGGCCGCCTTGCATGGCGGCACTAAAGGTTCCAGTGGCGCCACTGACTCCTATGTTGAAAATTGGGGCAACGAATGGGTGATGCTGCCTTTGCAATGGATCATGCCGGAACTCCGTATGTTTACCGGCGAGAAGGGAAAGAAAAGGGCTGGAAAAGTCGACAAGGACGGATACCGTTCAACATTCATTTCTCTTGACACCGACATGCCCCAATCATGCTCGCACGAGCACAGTCCGCCCGCTGTCGGATGGACATATGGCGGCAAACGGTCGAATTATCTTTTCAAAGGATTCTCCCGGGTTTATGGCGACGATGCGGAAATATACGATGACAATTATCAGGGAGTCCCGTGTCAGCCATGGGTTCTCGACAAATCGTTTTTTTACGGTGCCGGCAGCATTGTGGTTGGGGTTTCGCGCAAGCAGACGAATTTCTTCGCGGATCTGTTCGACGATCTTGTTCGCAAGGCTGACGTTTTGGACAAACGCAGCCTGTATTCGGCATTTACTCCGGCCGATGAGCGGCAGCATTTCGTTGCTCTTGCGGCTGGACGCGCCGGATGGGCGCCGCGCCGCGGCGGTGGTCGAGCGGACGGTTCCGACAGCGTGAACTCCGGATTAAATCCGGCAAGATGGTTCGAGTTGCGTTTTGATTCCGTTCTCGACAAAAAACTTGGACCGCAGGGGCATCCATCTCTGCCTCGTGACATACCTGGCCTTGACGAAGATGTGGCCAGGCATTTGGAAGAACATGGGCGCATCGGATGCGTTTGCGGCACTCCCAATACTACGGCTAGGTTGCGCAGACAGTGGAATTTGTCGCAGACTGACTGGGATGGCGTTCTATTGCCTTTGCGTCATGCGCTTGCCGAACATGAAACGTGGGATTCCGCCCTGTCCGTGTACGGCGGGAAGGGGGCTGACGAACTTTCAGATTGGAAATTCTCTTTTCTGGGCACAAGGAGAGACGCGAGTGCATCTGTGGCCGGTGTATTGTGGGACAATGTCGTATGGCGGCCTTTCGACGTTGAAAAGGCGTGGGGGTCCGCTTCCAATGATCCTGATTCTGACGGACCTCTCAAGACACGGGATGTTCTCCCTCTTCCGGTTGGACAGGATGACAAAACGGCTGCTGATTTGATTCGTAAGAGGAGGCTGCTATGAGTTGGCTGATGTCATTTCGCATGTGTCAATGCATGGCGTTGACCGTTGCCATGGCGTTGGGAACGTCAGTATTTGTGTGTGTGTCCGCATTGGCTGGCGGTGATGCTGTGTCTGTTGTTGTCGAAGACTCTATTCGTGATGGCTCATTTGCTGCAATGCACACATTGCATTCGGCGACACTTCGTACCTTGGCCGCAACTGCGGCTACGAATTGGCTGGTTGGTGAAAAGTTGCGCCCCGACGTTTCCGACGCTTGGTCGTCCATGTTAGAAGATGGTATGACTGTCTGTGATGGAGATGCGGAACTCGGCACTGTTGCTTTGCCGCCGATTCTCGTCGAGGACTTTTTTTCCGGCGCCGTCGTGATGCTGGGCCCGTGCGACGCTCATGGCGCGGTCTTCGCGTATGCGAATCCGTTCTGGGACGCGTTTCTCTTCGTGCGCACGGGCGATGGCGATCTGCCCGTGCCCGATGGCGGCTGCGATGGCGGTGACGGCGACGTGTCTTCCGGGGCGTCGTATCCGCTCCGCCGCGTCCCGAAGGTGCAGGAGGCGGTCTGGATCGACGGCGCGACTCTTCGCGACGGCCCCGTGCCCGGCGCATCCGTCGCGGAACCGCATGCCGTAGTGCTGTGGCGTGTCGCAGCCGCAAACAGCGGGCGTTTCGAGTCGCTTTGCCCGGGGCGGCGCGGCGATCCGGTCAGGTTGCCGCGCGCCGTCCGCGACTGCGACCGCGCCGCAGTCGCCGCCGCGATGCGCGAGCGCGCTGGGCGGCGTGCGGCGCAGCTTGGCGAACTTGCGCGGGATCCCGTTCTTCTGCGCGCGGCCGCGCTGAGCCTCGGACTTTTGCGTGACGGCACCGCCGCGCAGCTCGCGCGGTTCTTCGATTCGCCCGACCATGCGTTTTTCGCGGAATCGATGGCCGCGCTTCCGACGGCGCTGCGCGCGTCGTTCTCCCCGGCCGGGGCGCGCAAGTCCGCCGACGGCGACGCCCAGCTGATTTTCGTCGCGCGCGATGCGCCGCGTGTTTTTGCCACGGTGTCGTTCTCCGCCGGGCGACTGGCCGGCACTTCGCGCGAACCCGTTCAGATGGAATGGTACGACCTCTCGCGCGCCGACGACCTTCTCCGCGCCTGGAGTGACAACGGGAAGGGAGGCGGCCAGTGAACGCTCGCGCCAGTTTTAGGAAGGCCGCCGGATGCAGGCGCTCCGCAATCGCCGTCGCGCTGCTATTGCCATTTGCGGCCGTCGCGCTTCCCAAGTGGTCCGGAGAGTCCTTCTTCTACGGCCATTCCGACGACGGGGCTGTGAAGGTCCCGCAATTCGGCGATTGCCCATCGTATGCCGACAACCATACTGCGGAGGAGCGCGAGAAGGTCGCCAAGATGGGGCAGCTCGCCGCCGACAGCTACAAGGACGGCACGGCCGAGCCGCCGAGAGGATACACTACTGTCACCGATAAGGCGGCCTTCGAGGCGCTTGTCGGAAAAAATTCCGGCTTCGAACTCGCCCCGGACGGAACCATCTACCGGCCAAGCGACCCAACCGGCTTCAACGCCGTGCTGTATCGCGGTCCGGATGGCGGGGTCGTGCTGGCGTTCCGCGGTACTGAGAGCGCGTCCGACGCCATCGCCGACAAGGAGCAGATTCAGGGGAATCTTCCAACCCAGTACACCGACGCGGCGTTTCTTCTTGGACGAGTGCTTGAAAACACGCGCGAGGACGGAACGCACATTGACGTGACCGGCCATTCGCTTGGCGGCGGCCAGACCCAGTTCGCGATGGGGTCAAACGATCTGGAGGGCCGCGTTTCCGGATACACGTTCAATCCCGCCGGACTGGCGGACGAAAACAAGGACCGACTCGATCGCGATCGGAAGATCGACGCCGGGAACAACCTGACGAACATCCGCACCGATGGCGATCCGGTAAGCTACGTCGGGTGGCATTTTGGCGAAATCTACGACGTGGAGGACCATGACGGAACGTTCATGGACCACTCCATCGGCAAAATCATAGGATACGACGCCGACGGAAACGCGGTCTACGACGGACTCCTTGGCAGCCTCGCGGTCGCCAACTGGAATGAGGCTCATCCCGGAGAAAAGATAGACGATCCGGCCAAACTGGTGGTCAAGACCCCGGACGAGCGCATTGCCGAACTTCTCCGAGGGGCGCAATTCGGTTCCGGGGGCGCGTGTCCCTGCGGCAAGGATCCGGCGCTTGCGGAACGCGAGCGCAAATTGCGCGAGGCTCTGAAAAATGCAAGACTAAGTCAAATTTCCGCCAAGGCAAAATACGACGAGGCGAAATGGCAGTTCCTGGCCGACATCTTCAAATCGGTTCCTGATGCTTGCGAAGCCATCGCCGGATATGTCGCCGGAGATTGGGGCGAAGTCGCCATAGGATGGCTCAACACGGCCGTAAAACATTATTTCGGCATTGAAGTTACCGGTGACGACATCAAGAAACAGCTTCTAGGTACCGTGAAGGCCGCCGCTCCGGGTTCGGAGGATCTCGTGAACCTGACTGACATTGTCACGGAGCCGGATGATAAGGCGTGGTGGGAAAAGTTGATTGGCGGCGCCATTGGTTTTGTCGGCGGAGTGCCGAAAAAACTGTACGGCGCCTTCAAGTCGTTGAAGGCGGCCTGGGACAAGGTCGTGGAAATTGGCGGTCAGGGCGCGGCGATCACTGCGGCGAAATACGATTTGGAAGACGCCGAAAAGCAGCTGCTCACCGCCGCAAAGGCGCTGGAGGACTTCTATCGCGCAAACGCCGGCAAAATCGGCTGCACCTGCGCGCCGGGCTGCGCGTGCGGGTGTCCGTGCGCCAACTGCAAGCCGCCGGAAGAAGAAGAGCCGCCGGAAGAAGGCAATCCAAGGCCGCCGTCAGGCGGCGGCTCGTCGCAAGGCGGCGGTGCGGGCGACAACTACATTTCCGCGTGGATTCGCGAGGCGCGAGTCGGCGACGCCGAGGATCCCTGGAAGCCGATACACGACGGCATCGTCACGGAAGGCGCGGTGTCCAGCGGGTCAAAAACATTGTCAGACGTGATTGGCTATGCCGAGTTTTCCAAAATACTCGATGAGTCCGACGAACTTGCAAAATGGAATGATGCCGCCGGCGCATACAAGGATCTTGCGGCTGGAATTTGGGGTGCCGTGACCTCCGGCGGCAGTGGGGCTGGCACAGCCATAGAAAAAGTGTTGGGCCAAGTGATTCAATGGGGAAATTCTTGGTTGGATCGGTTTCTTGAAAGGCAATCGGCGAAAATCGGCGATTGGTTGATGGAAAAGGTTGGCGGCATCGTGGAAAAGCTTGAGGCTCTTGTTGAGCCGTGGAACAGGGCAATGGAGAAAGCCAATGCGTCGATTCGCAACTGGGTTGCTGTCAGCGTTGAAAAGTGGCTTGAGACAATGAAGGAATATTCTGATGTCATGAAGGAAGAATCCCGGACAGATCCTTTGCGTGGTTGGATGACGGTTGATTATGGATACGATGGATCGGTTGATGTCGATGCCGGGGCGGTGCCACGCACGGGAAATCGTCGCAAAAACCGTTACATGGAAACAATGGGACGATGAAAGTGCGTTTGGGAAAATCAGCGGAAGGCTCGGTCCTTATGGAAACGGTACTCGTTTTGCCGCTTCTTCTTCTTGTCTTTGGCGGTTTGTTTGTGCTCGGGGATGTCATTCACGGTCGTTTGCATCTCTCTACTGTGGATCGCATGGCTGCATGGACTCCAGAATCGCGTTTTGAATGCGGTCACACGAATATTGTGGCCAGAACATTCCGTTTTCTTGGGTTGCATACGGCTCTGATCCTTGAAAAAGCATATTCGGACTGGTATGATTCCGGAGACGAAAAGCAGCTTCGCTGTACCGAATGGCTGGACTTCACAGGAGGGCGTGCCTATGCCAGAACGGAAGTGCCCATATGGGCGGCGATGGCAAACACACACAATGTCGTAAATGGCGCGGCGAACGGCGAGAGTCTTTCTTCGACGTGGCGATATCATGTAAGAGATGGAGTTGGTTCGCCAGTACGGGAATATGCCGATTTTGACCGTCAGTATGTTGTGCGCAGGACTCCGGACACTATTGTTTCGGCAGATTCTGATCAGGTTCGCACTGTCAACGCGGCCGAACTTGGATGGTTTTCGATTCCGCTTGGAGATTGGCCAGACGGGGACAGGGGGCTATTTTTCGGCGCGAAACTCCCGTCTTTGCCATATCGTCATCCTTTTGTCCGTCATCCAGTGGCCTTGGCCGTGGGGGAATGAACATGTTTCGTTTTGGAATCGTGCTTTTCATTTCAATTACGTTCGCTGCGGGCTGTGTGGCTGGTGGCGTTGACGGGAACTACGCAATTTCGTCGGTTCAGGAGTCATCGAACGGCTCCGTGGCGGAATTCCTGCCGGCTGGGGTCGAAATCTTGACTTCCGACGAGTCTGGAAAAACTTGGCGTCAATCCGGTTTTTTGCACCAACCTTTTGCGATGGCTCTGGTGACGGTCAGAACCGCGATGCTTCGATACGGGTTTCATCTTGTGCATGACATGGGGGAGGAGGTTTCCACTGACAGGCGGATCCAATTGTGGCGAGACGGCAAAAAAGACATCATTGTGATGTTGTGGAGCGACGGATTGTATTCCACCGGTGTTTCCTGGGGTGAGTCCGTGCGTGATGATTCGTTGGACTCTGCTTCGATTCAGACCGGTGAACATATTGGAAATCCAGTTGTTTCCGTTTCGGACAGTTCCGGACGGTTTCAACTTCCCAGCACGGAAAGGGCTTTGATTCAATGAAAATTTTCGGTCGTACAATTTGTTTTGACATTTTCGTGATTGCCGCGATTTTCTTACTCCGTGGCATTTTCGTTCTTGGTGCCGACGACATGCAATTATCTTCTCTAGAGGACGAATCAACTGTCGCGGGGATCGGAGAATCGCCGGACTTTCATTTCAGTTCAACGGAAGAATACGAAAAGACGTTTCGCGATACGATTGCAAAATATGCTGCCGATCCGGAAAGGCGCATTGAAGAACTCAAGAAACTGGACCGGTGGCGTCTGGAGGATTTGGAGAAACAATATGGGGATCTTGACGAATATCTGGAAACACATCCAGTTCCCGATTCCGATGTTGAAGATGACTCGTATTCCGTGGTGCGTGAAATAATGGAGTTGCGTGAGGCGTTGGCCGACGAGACCGGCGATTCGTACAACTTCGACATAGGAGACGCCACTGAATCGGACATGGACTCCGTGGCTGAATCGGCAGACAAGGAAGCGCAAAGGCAGGCAAGTTCGTCTGCGGAAGCTATCGGAAGCGTAAAGTCCCTGTTTGACGGTTCGTCTTCAGGTTCGTTTTCGTCTGGTTTCGAACTTACGAATTCCGAGATAGATCGTTTTGTCTCGTTGCTTGGAAGAAGAAAAAACGAGAAGCAAACATCAACTGGAAGCATTCCCGGGAATGCGGATTCGAATTCCGGAACAGTTTCCGGAGATGAACGCGGTTCCGGACTTTCACAATCAGGCGGCGGTAGTGCTTCCGTTATTAGCGGAATCGGGGATGATGATGGTATTGTCGACGTTGAAGATTTGCCTGAGGACGCATCAGGATATTTTGACGAAGCTACTTATGGAAGTTTTAATTGGGAATTTGGCGGCTTCAACGGGTCTGGAGCGAAGGAGTCCAAGGTTATCATTGGTGGGTTGGAGATGGAGAAGAACGGATTGAGATTTTCTTATGATTTCGACCTTTCGAGTTGGGGGGTTGAAGACCCGACCGATGCTTCGCAGGCCCTAGCCTGCCTCTTTGTCCTTGACAATGACGGAAGGTGGATTGGAGGAATGTTCGAGTGGATTTCGACTTCCCGGACTACACGTGAATTTTCGAACATCTACAACGACCAGGATTACAAATTCGATTTTTCCAACGTGCCAGAAAGCACGACGGCCGCATTCGTCATCGTGAGTGCCGACGGTAAGCGCCGGTCAAATGTCATAACGGCATTGTGGAATAGAAAATGAAGAAAATCAATCATTTTTCCTGCGTCTGCAATGTCCGGATACTTCGCGATGATTCCGGTGCCGTGGCGATGACGTACGTGGTGTTCGCGGTGCTGCTCGTGGCGGCGGTCGTGGCTGGGGTTATCGTCTTTTCCGGGGTGCTGTCCGGCGGTACGGAAACCGCCGGACTTGCTGCGGGTGGCCAGCTGGGCGCGGCCGAAAAGTCCGTCGAAGCCACTCACGAGAACTACGAGGCCGCGTCCGCCCGAGCCCTCGCCTCCATGGTCGCCATCCAGGGCGGGGAAATGGCCCTTTCCTCCACGGGAGGCGGAGGCGGCGGAAAGAGAGTCGGCGACGTTGTCACCACGGCCGGCAATTGGGGCAAAAAAAACGAAAACACAACCAAGGACATCGCGAATCTCGTCGTCAACGCGATCGGCGACTTGTTTTCCAACAAGAAGGAAGAGTCTTTCGCGCTCAAGACCGAGTATGCGTATCTCGCCTACGCGAAGCCCGTGCAGGAAAAGGACAAGGACCTGTTCGACGGTTCGCATGGCGGAAACGCGGACGACACGGAAACGGACATGCAGGGGAAAGCCAATTCCGGGGGCGATCCTTTTCAGGAGACGACGGATGGCGACGGGGAGAACGAGGCGACCGACCTTGAGGCCTTGCGGGATGCCATGGTCCAGACCCTGGAGGCCTTCCCGGAATTGGCGGGTTCGGTCGACGAATGGTTCCAGGCCTACAAGGACGGGATGCTCGAGCGATTGGGCAACGAAAAGCAGGACGAATTGACGAACATGATCGATGCGCACGAATTTTCGATCGACCAGAGCGCGGACCTGCTGAAACAGGCGGTCGGCACCCTGGCGGACGTGTTCCGGGACGCGATCAAGCTCGGTTGCGAGACGCAGGTATCCGCGACCGAGAAACTTCTGGATGTCTTCGTCGACAACGGATTCATTTCCGAAGAGGCCAAGAAGGCCTTCCTGAAATCGGCGTCCATCGAGTGGGCGTTGAAAAACGGTGCGCTCGACGCGGTGATCGACATCGTCGAAGGGACGATCGACGTTGCGATCGACATCGCCGCCCTGCAGCAGAAAACGAACTTGGAATTCTTGAAGGACGTCGTGTTGATTGTCAACAACAAGGACGATCCGGAGGCGATGCGCAACAAGCTGTTGGAACGGGAAATGCAGCGGCTTGACGATTTTTCGAATGGGGCCAAGCAAATCTGGGACGGTGCGGTCCACATGTTGGCCGACGCCTGGGAATGGACGAAGTCCGCCGCCAAAGGAGAAAAGTCCGAAGAGGAAATCGGATACGTGCTGGGCCATGCGACGGTGGACATAGGAACCGTCGTCATCCCCTGGGCGAAAGGTTCCGTGGCGGCAAAAATCGGTCCGCTCGCTAAGGCGTCGCAGACGGCGGGGAAGGCCGCCTCCAATCTTTCGAAGGAGCAGGTCGCGAAACAGATTTCTGCAATCGAGAAGACCTCCAAAACGGCGTCCGACGCAGGCAAGGTCGTGACGACCACCACCGTTGATTATCGCAATCTCAAATTCCTGGATTTGACCAAAAAGGAGCCGAAACTGAAACCGAATCCGAAGTCGAACCAGGTGCCGAAGACGAATCAGGAACCGATTCAGAATCCGAAGACGAATCAGGACCCGAAGACGGGACCGACAGAAGACCCCCCGGCGGACTTGAACAAACAAAATAACGCCA
The DNA here is from genome assembly GCA_946624575.1 of uncultured Verrucomicrobiota bacterium. Classification (GTDB taxonomy): domain Bacteria; phylum Verrucomicrobiota; class Kiritimatiellia; order RFP12; family UBA3636; genus UBA3636. The sequence continues at coordinate 14,084 of CAMOSH010000014.1, read as the reverse complement.
AGCCACAGGATCAACCCAATACGGATCAAGAAATAAAGAAGATTGAAGAGGAAATTAACAAGACCAACACGGAACTAAACAATCCAGACGACCATAATAAAACCGGCGACAATCTCAATTTCGAAGCCTGAAGCCGTGCCTTCGTTCGATACAATCAACGCACTCGTAAACTCCGGAGATTTTGCCGGGGCGGAACGGCTGTGCAGGGAGGTTCTGGAGTCCGACCCGGACAATGCGAAAGCGAAGTTCCTTCTGGAGGCGTGCCTGGGGCGGATGGGGCTGGAGTCGGGGCGGAACGCGCGCCTCGCGGCGGAGTCCCGCGTTTTCACGAAGGCCGCCCCATTCCGGGGCGCGGCCGACGGCGTGGAGGACGAGACGGTTCAGACGGTCGAGCTGCCGCCGCCTGCGGCGCCGGAAGGGCCGTCCGGGAAGCGCGGGGCGTCGAAGCCAACTGCCGGCAAGGGATGCCTGAGGACGCTTCTGGCGGTTCTCGGCGGCCTCGCGGCGCTGGTCGTCGTCATCGTCGGCGTGGCGTTGTTCTCGTCGTGGAGAGACCGGAAAAACGTTCGCCCCCTGTTTCTGTACCAATTTTCCGGCGTGAGCAGTCATTGGACGCCACGCGCGGTTCCGGAGGGAAACTTCAAGGTTTCCATGCCGTATGGTTGGAGTTTGGAGCCGACGTTCGCCACGAACACGGTCGTCGGCGACGGTCAATCCACCGGCATCCTGCGTGCCAGCCGCTACCGGTTCGACTACCAACCCAACGATTTGAACTGGCTTGGCGTCGAATACGTGCTTTTCGCCGAAGACCGCAAGGCTCCGGAAAACATCTTCGAATGGGTCGAAGCCAACGTCGCGTTCGCCGGAATCCCCGACTTGATTCCGCCGGAAGGCCGCGTGCTTCTTCCGGTCAACTGCCTGAAGGCGTTGGGTTCGTCGCCCGACATGCGCCCCGAACGCCAGTTCCTGAAAACGCATTGCAACGCGGATCGCATGTGCGCCTACGTCGCGACGGTCAGGCAGGGCGACGAGTATCTTCGGGCGTTCATCGTGTGCCTCTTGCGCGGGCGGGAGGCCTGGCGCATCGTCAAAGTCGGGCCGGCGCATCCCGAATCAATGGAAACGGAAAGGGATATCGCAATACCTTCGTGGGAGGATGCCGTTTTCGCCGGGGACGTTCTTGGATCGTTCGCGATTCTCGATCCGGGAAGACATTCGCACAGGAAGCGAAAGGGCGAGACACTTGCCAAATGGCCGGAGCCTCAGCCTGAAAGGGTTTTCAAGTTCCTTTGGCCGGAATCCGGTTCGAGCGGTGGCGAAAGCGAGAAGAAGGTGGAGGACGCGAATTTCTCCGTTCAGCTTGACGAGACCTGGGACAAGGCGGAAATCCGCGAATGCAGCGACTGCCATGTGCCTTGCGGAAACGAAAAGCACGTCGTGAGCCGTTTTCCGGGGCCGGAGGGGACGCAGTGGTTTTCCGTTGAGTATGTCCGCACCGTCCCGTGGCGGCCTGTTCCCGAACCGCTTTCCGTCGTCGTGTCGCCCGCCGAAGTCCTCGAAGAGGAGTTCAAGGCGATGGAAACTCCTATTTTCCCAGCTTCCCATTTTGTCAACATGGTGTTGTCTTTGGGATGGCGAACGGATTTTCTGCCACCCCAAGGTATTTCGACAAACATAATGGCGTCCGGTTTTATGAAACTGCCAAGCCGGGACGTTCCTTTCATGCGGAAGCACAGGGTCGACGACATGTGTTCGTTTGTCGGATGCGTCACAATCAATGACCAGAGGCATGCCGTGTTCGTTGTTTGCCTCCAACGCGGTCGCGAGATGTGGAAGATGGTGAACGTGCTTCCTTCGTCGATCGGTGCTGGTTCGACTGGTGGAGACGAAACCGTTCCGACCCGCGCAGACATCGAGACCGCCGCCCGGACCTTCGGCAGTTTCAGGATTCTCTCCGACGAGCGGAAGGAATGCGACTGGATGGCACGACCGTCGCGTCCGGACGGCCCGGAGACGTTGGTCGCGGCAGTATTTTCCAATTCGCCCGACGCCGTAGAACGGGCGCTTGCCGCCGGATGCGACCCGAACGCCCCCGCCTGGAGGAATGTCACTCCCCTTTGCGCGGCGGTTTCCGGTCGGAGAGCGCCGTTTCCGAACATTTTACGCATTTTGCTGGACTCCGGGGCCGAGGTGGAAAAGCCGTGCGGAGATCTCGGGGACGTTCCATTGAATCTTCTGGTAAAAAAAGCGTGTTCCGGTAAATGGCCCCCGAAGGAAAACGATCGCGTCGCCGAATGTGTTCGCCTTCTGATTGAACGCGGGGCGGATCCGAACAGGGGGGACGGATGGAGGCTGGCATCCCCGTGTGTATCCGGGTGTTCCGCCTTTTTCTCCGCAGTAGTGCGGGGCGGCGACCTGTCCATTGTCAAGGCGATTGCCGAAAGCGGTGGTGTCGTGACGGATGACATTCTTGAAGCGGCCAAAGACAAGCCGGAAATCCTAGCCTTCCTGAAGGCGAAGAAGGAGCAGCAGCCATGACCACCATTGACCAAATCAAGACCCTCCTGCAATCCGGCGACGTCGCCGGGGCGGAGGCGCTGTGCCGGAAGGCGCTGGAGACCCACCCCGACGACGCTCAACTGAAGATGCTCTTCGGACTGTGCCGCCAGTTGCAGGGCGACGAAGAAACATTCCGCCGCATACATGACGAACTTGCGCCGGAAATGGGCGGAGCGGAGGATAACGCTCCTCACTCGGAAAAAGTCTCCCTCTGGCGCAAATACCACAAACTCTGGCTGTCGTTGATTGTTGGCGCGCTCGTACTTGGAGGAACGATGGTTGGTTCTGCTGTTGTCTTTGGTCGCAGAATCCGGCGGCAGTTTGCTATGTGTGCGTATGCCGGTCCTGTACGTCCCGAAACGGCACGCATTGAAGGAGCCTGCAATTCAGTCTTCGAAAAAGATGTCAAAGCCGTCCTTGAGACGGGTGCTGTGGTTCGCGGCGGGGATTTCACACGCCGAACCATGGCAACTGCACAAGTCAATGCTTCCGGAGAGGAGGGTAGTGTCCGCATGGCAGAGGAACAAGAAAAGCAATTTGCGGCGCGAGAACTCGCAGAGCGTGAAGTTTACGGCGGTCCGGCATATTGGGAATTACGCCGAAAGGAGGAAGAGCGCGCTCGTAAGGCAGCCGAGGAAGAGGCACGTCGCAAGGCCGCCGAGGATGACGCGCGCCGCAAGGCGAAGGAGGAAGAATCGCGCAGCTATGCGGCGGAGGAAGGAACTTGACGGAATTCCCAAAAAACAACCTTGACAGGAATACTGTGCCAACATTCTGACCGAAGCCCATCACCGCAATCCAAATTCGCTCTTTGACGCAAATGCCACCCGTTGAGAAATCGTCACCATGAAAGAAAACACATCCAATCCTCGTTCCAGACAACCTCAATCTTCCGGAAAACCCGTCGGAAAAAGAGTTCTGCTGATGGAATATGTCGTTCTGGTCGTGTTGATTGTTGCGGCGCTGGTTGCGGCAGTCATCCTTTTCGGGAATAAAATTCAGAAACAATTTGCGGTAGCAGGTGGGGTCGTTTCAGGCCAGGTTTACGCTTCAATGGAAATGTCCGAGGGCAATTTTGACTCTGCCGGGTATTATATTGACGCCATGCGACGGTCTTCGGGGCCTGAGACGCCGGGAAGCGAGCAGTATGCCGGGTTTCGCGATAACGACTTTCTCGACGCGAAGGCGAATCCTCTTTCGACTTTCTCGGTCGACGTCGACACCGCCAGCTACACTATGACGCGCAGTTCTCTCGTGAACATGCGCCGCCTCCCCGCAAAGCAGTCCGTCAGAGTCGAGGAGTTCGTCAACTACTTCGACTGGGATTATCCTGAGCCTACCGGGGACGCGCCGTTCGCCGTTTCCACGGAACTGGCCGACTGCCCCTGGGCCGATGGTCACCAGTTGCTCCGGGTCGCGCTTCAGGCCCGCCGCATAGCCGATGCTGACCGTCCTCCGAACAATCTCGTATTCCTCGTTGACGTGTCCGGATCAATGGACGCGCCGGACAAATTGCCACTTCTCAAACAGGCTCTAGGTCTGCTGGTTGATTCGATGCGTCCGGACGACAGCGTGGCAATTGTCGTTTACGCCAATGGCGTCCGCGTCCACCTGAAACCAACGCCGGGAACTCGCAAGGGGCGCATCCGCGACGCCATGGATTCGCTTGTCGCTGGCGGTGGCACCTCCGGTGGCGAAGGGCTGCGTCTCGCCTATGAGACCGCGCGGAAAAATTACCGCAAGGGAGCCAACAACCGCATATTGCTTGCGACGGACGGCGATTTCAACGTCGGGACTTTCAACACGGACGAGCTAGTCAGATTCGTCGAGAAGCAACGGAACGACGGCATTTTCCTCTCCGTGCTGGGCTTTGGGCGTGGCAACTACCAGGATGCTCGCATGAAGAAAGTCGCGAATAACGCCAATGGCACTTATTCCTTCATCGACAGCGCCCTGGAGGCGAAGAAAGTTCTCGGCGAGGAGGCTGGGAGTCTGCTCACCGTGGCCAAGGACGTGAAAATCCAGGTGGAATTCAATCCAGCTCGAGTGGGGGCATACCGCCTTGTTGGATATGAGAGTCGTGCTTTGCGCGCCGAGGATTTCAAGGATGACAGGAAGGATGCCGGAGAGATGGGTTCTGGTCACAATGTGACCGCATTCTACGAAATCGTACCGGCAGGAGCGAAAGATGATGCGGCACCAGTGGTTGACGAGCCGAAATACAGCCGCATCGTCGCTGTGGACAGCCCGGAACTGTGCACCGTCAAACTTCGCTGGAAGGAACCTGATTCGGATGCGCTCCATGACATGGAAGTCCCGGTAGTTGCCGATTCCGTCCGCCTGCCAGACGGTCCTTCCGAGGATTTCCGCTTCGCTTCGGCCGTGGCGGAAGTCGCGCAACTGCTCCGCGATTCTGCGGCAAAGGGCAATTCTTCGTGGGACTCCGCCATCGAGCGAGCCCGAAAGGCGCGAGGAGATGATGAAACCGGAATGCGCGCGGAGTTCGTCCGCCTTGCCGAAACCGCCCAGCTGCTTCAGGCGGCAGAACAACATGAAGGCAAGTGAGATGTTCGTAGGGATTTTCGCCAAAAGGATGCGAAAGTTCGTTTCGTTTTTACTGTCGCCTGCCATTCGCACATCGCTTTTTTCGTCCGGGCGAATGACCTCTGAACATAACTGGTAATTCCCAACATGTCCGACAACTCGTTTCTCGTTCTGTTTCTTGCTCCGGTCCGCGAGTATCTCGCGGACGAAGGCGTGTCCGAAATTCTGATCAACGGGCCCTCGTCGGTGTACGTCGAGCGGCGGGGCCGGCTGGAGAAGACTCCCGCCGTCTTTCCCAGCGAGGCGTCGCTGCGCGCCGCGGCGACGAATATCGCCAAGAGCGTCGGGCGCACGCTCGACGAGGCCAATCCGCGCCTCGACGCGCGTCTGCCGGACGGATCGCGCGTCCACGCTGTGATTCCGCCGCTTTCGCGCGTGGGCACGGCCGTCGCCATCCGCAAGTTCAAGCGCGACACGCTTGACGCGGCAAAGCTGCTTTCCTTCGGCAGCGTCTCGGAGGCGGGGCTGGCGCTGATTTCGGCGATGGTCAGGCTCCACAAGAACATCATGGTGTCCGGGGCCACGTCCTCCGGCAAGACGTCGGTCCTGAACGTGCTTTCGTCGTTCATCCCGGCGCACGAGCGGATACTCGTGCTGGAGGACGCCACGGAACTACAGCTGCAGCAGGAGCACGTGCTGCCCTTCGAGACGCGCAAGGCGGACAAGTTCGGGAAGGGCGAAGTCACGATCCGCGACCTGCTGCATTCGGCGCTGCGCCTGCGCCCGGACCGCATCGTGGTCGGTGAAATCCGCGGCGGCGAGGCGCTGGACCTGCTGCAGGCGCTCAACACGGGGCACGCCGGATCGATGTCCACCATCCACGCCAATTCGCCGCTTGACTGCCTGCGGCGTCTGGAGACATGCGCCCTGCTCTCCGGGATCGACATCCCGCTCGCCGCGCTGCGCGCCCAGGTGGCCAGCGCCGTGCAGGGCGTGGTGCACACGGCGCGCCTTTCCGACGGCACACGCAAGATCGTGGCCGTTTCGGAGGTGCTGCCGCTCGAAGGCGGCGAATACCGCGTTTCGGACCTCTGCCGGTGGCGTACCGCGCGCGTCGCTCCTGACGGCAGGGTGGAAGGCGCATTCGAGCTTGCCAATCCGCCGACGTTCGCGCAGGAGGCCGCTCTTTCCGGAATCGAAATCCCCCACAACTGACATCAGGCCATGACAGACGAAACCGCAAAAAGATTCTCACACGTGAAGTTCGGCGTCAGGACCGACGTCGGCCGCCGCCGCAAGAACAACGAGGACGCCCATGGCGAATGGCCGGAGCAGGGCTTCTTCTGCGTGGCCGACGGCATGGGGGGGGCGCAGGACGGCGAAGTCGCCTCGCGCGCCGTCATAGAGTCGCTTTCCGGGCTCGTGCCCGGCTTTTCGAAATTCAATCCGCCAGTCTCGCAGCCGGACCGGATTCGCGCGATCAGGGCGGGCGTCGACGCGGCAAGCTCCTGGATCAAGAACTACGCCGACTCCCAGGGAAAGAAGGGGTGCGGCTCGACGTTCGTCGGGGTGGCGCTCGACCCGGCGGACGCCTCGAAGGCGACGGCGCTGCATGCGGGGGACAGCCGCGTCTATCGCGTTCGCGGGCGGAAGATAGTCCAGATCACGCGCGACCATTCCGTGGCGGAGATGGCCGGGGTGAAGGACGAGCGGCAGCTCAATCCGATGTTCCGCAGCATGATTCTGCGGGCCGTCGGCGTGAAGTCGCAGGTGGAGACGGAGGAAACGCCGTTTGACTTGAAGGAAGGCGACTGGGTGCTCATTTGCTCCGACGGTCTTTCGCGCATGGTGGACGACGCTGAAATCGCGGCGATCTGCCAGTCAGCCGGCAATCCGCAGGGCGCTGCCAACGCCCTGGTGGACCGGGCCAACGAACTTGGCGGCAAGGACAACGTGACGGTTGTCGTGTTCCGCGTAGGGGCGCAGCAGCAGCAGGGGCCGCGGTCCGTGCACGCGCGGCTTGCGCCGGCGGAGATGAAGTCGCTTTTCGAGCGCGGCCGCGCCGACGGCGAGACGCTCTCCATGTCCACCATGGAGACCACGGCCAGCGAAGAGCTGACCACGACCGGGGAAACGGATTCGGGGCGTGGCGCGAATGGCGCCGCGAATCCGGCGCCGGACGATGAGTCCATCCTGCCGGATGACGACGAGGAGGACGCGGCGGCCGCCGCTCCGGTGCCGATGGCGTCGGAAGCGCCTTTGCCCGCACCCGCGCCGGTAGCGCCTGCGGCGGCGCCGACGGAGAAAGCGCAGGAGGAGGCTCCCGCGCCGAAAGCGCCCGCCGCCGTGAATGTCGCGGCGCAGGCGTCGCGTCCTGCGGGTCGCGGTGGCTGGAAAGTGCCGGCGCTCGTTTCGGTTTTGGCGCTTGCCGTTATCTGCGCCGGCGTGTACTGCGGACATTCCTGGAACGAGCGCCGGATTCGCCGGGAGGCGGAAGAGGTGGAAAGTCAGCAGCAGGAATTGCAGGAGCGGCAGCGGAAGGCGGAGGAGGAGAGCAGACTCAAGGCGGAGGAGGCGCGAATCGCGGCGGAAAAGGCTGCCGAGGAGGAGGAGCGCAATCGTCAGCTTGCAAAGGAGAATGCTCTCAACGCCGCCACGAATGCGCTCCAGACCGCCGTCATCGAAGCGAACAGTGTCGCCAAGGCGATCGACGCCGACATCAGAGGCGCGCAGGACGACGCGCTTGGCACCATCGAAAGCCGCATTTCGGAAATGGCGGGCTCACTTTCAGGCGCCATCGAAAAGTTCCGTGATACGGAAGGCGTGGGTGAAACGCTGACGTTTGCCGATGCTACGAACGCGCTGGCGCAGCTTAGCGCTGACATGGAGGGGCTGCTTGAAGCCCGGCGCAAGGCCCTCGCCCGGATTGCAAAGGAGCGCGAAATCGCTTCCGCGCTCGACGCATTCGTTGCCGAGGCCGGCAGAATCGTCGCCGCCACTGCCGAGCTGAAGGCGAAAGTCGAGGCGTCGCAGTCGCTGGAAGAGCTGGACGGCATTGGCGCCGAGTGCGACGCGCTGCACCGCCGTAGCAACAAGGCTGTCAATGGTGCCAGGCTTGTTCCCGGAGTCGCCGAAAGGCCTCAATTTGCCGAGGCCTGCGCGAAAATAGAGGATGCGACGCAAGACCTTCCTGCGTTTGTAGAAAAGCGCAGGAAGGCGACAGTTGAACGCATCGCCGCCGAATCGCGCGAGCGGGCGGCGAAGGAACTCGCCGCCGCCGCCGAGGCGCTCCGGAAGCGTGCTTCCGCGCTGCGAGAAAAAATCGACGCCGCGGAGGAGCCCGCCGCGCCGCTTAAGACCGAGCGCGACGCCGTTTTCAGGGATTTCGACGCCGCGCTCGCCGCCGCGGAGGATGCGCTTCCGGGCGACGACGCGGGGCTTGCCGTCGCAAAGGCCGCGCGCGCCGAAGAATCTCGCAAAGTCGAAGCCGCGTTCGCGAATTTGAACGACCGCGTCGCCAGGCGCGACGAGGACGCGCGGCAGAAGGCGGCGAGGAAGGCGCGGGAGGAGGAGCGCCGGATTCGAGAGGCGACCGCGGTCTTTCCGTTCGCCGAAGGTAAATTGCCGTCCGTCGCGGAATTCCAGGCCTGGGAGGCCGAGTGCAGGGAAACATTCGGGTCTCTGGTCGAGCTCGAAGATAAACGGTTCGAGCATCTTCTAGAGGACGTGAACAACGGAGACTTAGAAAAATTCGCCAAGCGGAAGAATATCTTTTCCAATGATGTTTGCAAGAAACTGTCAAAGGCCGGCGTGAACGAAGAATGGCTCATGAAGACAGAGAACGGCCGATCGAACGACGAAATGTTAGGCGACATCATCACTGGGTGGGAAAAGGCGGTGCGGAGCGACGCCGACGCCGAGACTCGCGCGCTTGTCGGGAAATGCCGCGATGCCTACGACGCCTGCGTCGCCGGTAAAGCCGGAGGAGTCGTCAAGGAAGTCGCGCTCGCCAACGCGTTAGTGGCGATGCGAAGGCTTGCGAATGAACATCTGGAAACATTTGAGCGCTGGCTCAAGGCGAACGGGTACAACGGGAACGTCGGCGGATGGAAATGGGGCAATGCCGCAACTCCTTCGCCAAAATGGCTTGGCTCAATGTCCAATGCTGCGCGCAATGTAGTGCAATAGCGCATTAGCTCCTCTCCACCGGTGGCCAAATCCTCCCAAAGACGCATAGGCGACTTCACGGTCGTCGGCGAACTCGCCGGAAAGGGCGGGCAGGGGAGGCTTTTCTCCGCCACGTGCGACCGCGACGGTGCATTCCCGGGGCTGTCCGCCGGACAGGTCGTCGCGCTGAAGGTCATGCCGGTGCGCGGGGACGACCCGGACAAGGCGTATCGCCGGCTCAAGCGCCGCACCGACGCGCTCGTCGCCTCCAGGCACGCCGGCATCGTGCGGTACTGGGGATGCTTCGCCCAGGAAGGTGGGCTTGGCGAGGACATGCACGTCGTCGTGATGGAGCTGCTTCGCGGAGAGACCCTCGAAGAGCGCCTCCGGCGCGAACCGCTCGGACTCGACGCCGCCGAGGCGCTTCACGTCGTCCGCACCTGCCTTGAGGCGCTGGTCTGCGCGGCCGGGCACGGGATCGTCCACCGTGACATCAAGCCGTCCAACGTCTTTCTTTGCGAAGACGGCGGCGTGAAGCTCATCGACTTCGAGATCGCGCAGGCTGCGGCGAGCGCCCAGACCACGACCGAGTCCGGGGCGATGCAGGGCACCTACGACTACATGGCTCCGGATTTCCATCCGGATTTCCGGCCCGACCCGAAGTTTCGCGGCGACGCCTGCTCCGACGTCTTCAGCCTTTCGGTGCTCTTCCACGAGGCGCTGACTGGGCGGAGGCCGTACTCCACGCGCGGCGGCGCCGTCGGCGACCAGTCGATGATGGAGTTCTTCCGGCGCTGGAACAAGGCCGACAGCCGCGAAGTCGCGCGCATGGTCCACGTGGACGCACTTCGGGTCCATGCGCTGCGCCACGTGCAGAAGGTCCTGAAGAAGGGGCTGTCGCCGGACCGCGCGGGGCGCTTCCACACGTACGCGGAGATGCTGGAGGCGCTTTCCGCCGTGACGGTGCGCGAACTGCGCGGCGGAAAGGACACATACCGGCTTTCGGTGTGCGTGGGCAAGGGCGGTTTCGGCGCGGTCTACAAGGCCTGGCGCGGAAGCGACGGCACCCCTGTGGCCGTGAAGTTCCTGACGCGCGCCGATTCCGACGGCCGTTTCTGGCGCGAGGCGCGCACCCTGGAGCGCTTCCACGACAGCCGGATAGTTTCGTTCGTGGAGTCGTTCGAGGTCGGGCGGGAAACCCGGATGCCCGTTCTCGTGATGTCGTTTCTGCCTCACATGCCGGGCTCCTCGCTCAAGGAACGGCTTGCGGAGGCTGACCATCGCGACGGTCTCCCCGCGCGCGAGGTCATTCCCGCGTTCGTGAGATTCGCGGAGGGACTCGCCATTCTGCACCGCGAGGGGGTGGTTCACCGCGACATCAAGCCCGCCAATCTCTATCTTCCGGCGGGGGAGCCGGAAAAGGCGTGCCTGATGGACCTGGGCATTGTCCGGACCGATGAAACCCAGACAAACGGCGGGCTGCCCGGCACTCCGGACTACATGGCGCCGGAACTGGCCCGCAGCGCGACGCGCGGCGACGCCCGCAGCGACATATATTCGCTGGGCATCTGCCTGTTCGAGGCACTTTCCGGGACGACCGCGTACCCGCGCCTTCCGCGCGGATCGGAGGCGTACGCCGCCTGGTTCGAACGCGCCCGCAGCGGCGAAAAGCCCGACCTTTCGGCGCTGGACTGGTATCCCGAGGCGCGGAAGGCGATCGCCAGGCTCGTGGAACTCGATCCGGCGGATCGGGCGTCATCCGCCGCCAAGGTCGCCGCCCTCATACGCGCATTGCCAGAACGCGAGCGAGTCGTGGTCCAGACGGAAACCGAAATCGTCGGCGGCGATGCGGTGGCGGATGGCACCAACATTTTCGACGAAAGCACAGACGACCTTCTTGGCGACCGTGGGCGCGAATCCGCCCGCGAGCCGGAAGACGCCTCCTCCGGGCGCGGGCGCGCGGAGTCTTCCGGCGGAAGCGGCGGTGGAGGCGGTGTTAGCGGTGGCGGGGATGAGGGCTCCGGGCGCGTGGCGGGGGAATCCGGGCGCGGCGGAGAGGCCGAGCGGACTTCGCAGAGCCGCGTAGACGCAGGGGAGGCGCCGCCGGAAGTTGTGGCGGAGAAACAGGGTGCGGAGCCAGAAGGCGAATCCGAAGCTACCGAGGTCGGCACGGTCGTTCCTCCGGCCGTGCCGGAAGGTGCCACTGCGGTGGCGGATGGCGGTACTGTTGCGCCCACGGCGGTCGCGGATGGCGGTACGGTTGCTCCCACTGCGGTGGCGGACGGCGGTACTGTTGCTCCCACTGCGGTGGCGGATGGCGGGACTGTGGCGCCGACGGCGGTGGCGGATGGCGGGACTGTTGCTCCCACGGTTGCTCCCACGGTTGCTCCGACGGTTTCCGGCACGATTTCGGCAGTTGGAATGCATCCGGATGTGGCGAGGTCGACTGGCGGAACTGTGCGGCCTCGCAAGGGTGCCGGAGTTCGCGAAGTCCGTGAAAAGTCGAACTTGCCGGCGGCAATCATAGTTGGAATCATCTGCATTTTTGCCGTAGCGGTGGTGTGGTACGTCCAGAAACATCTGGAGGCGCAGGACAACGCTCCGCCAGAGCAGCAGTGGCAGCCGGAGCCTGTGCCGGAGGACGAGGCGGAGCAGGAGGCTCGCCGCAAGGCGGAGGAGGAGCGAATTGCCGCGGAAAAGGCTGCGGAGGCGGAGCGCATTCGCAAGGCTGAGGAGGCTCGCCGCAAGGCGGAGGAAGAGCGGATTGCGGCGGAAAAGGCCGCGGAGGCGGAGCGCGCTCGTAAGGCAGCCGAGGAAGAGGCACGCCGCAAGGCGGAGGAGGAGCGAATTGCGGCGGAAAAGGCTGCGGAGGCGGAGCGCATTCGCAAGGCTGAGGAGGCTCGCCGCAAGGCTGAGGAGGAGCGAATTGTGGCGGAAAAGGCCGCGGAGGCGGAGCGCATTCGCAAGGCTGAGGAGGCTCGCCGCAAGGCGGAGGAGGAGCGAATTGCGGCGGAAAAGGCCGCGGAGGCGGAGCGCATTCGCAAGGCTGAGGAGGCTCGCCGCAAGGCGGAGGAGGAGCGAATTGCAGCGGAAAAGGCCGCGGAGGCGGAGCGAATTCGCAAGGCGGAGGAGCGCCGCAAGGCTGCGGTTGGCGTTTTCTCCGATGAGGCCGGTAGAATCGCCGATGCCGCGAAAATGTTGTTGGACGATGTGGCGAAGGCGTGGACTGAAGAGGATATTGTTGTCTGCAAGCGCGGATTGGAGAACCTGCGAGAGAGTGGAGGTGCGGCCAGGGAAGACGCGCTCCGCATTCAGGGGGTCTCCGGGGATCGTAGTTTTACCGACGCGGCGAATCGAATGGAGAAGGCGATTGCGGATTTGGCAAATCTGATTTCCCGCCAGGAAACCGCGATTGCGGAGAGAATCGCCGCTGAAAGAAGAGCGGCCGAGGAGGCGGAGCGGCGCAGAAAGGCGGCCGAGGAGGCTGAACGGCGCAGAAAGGCGGAACTGGAGCGTCGTCAGAGGGCGGAATATGCGGCAATTGAAGGGTCTATTGCGCAAATTTCCGGCAGGGAAGCCTATGACAGAGCTGTGCGTGCGGTGTCCGAAAAACGCGGGGACGCCGCGCTTCCGCAGGAGTTGCGAGCAAAATACACGGAGCTGGCGAATTTGCTCGCGAAGCAGTACGAAGTTCGGTTCGAGAACCAGTCTGACGTGCCAGTTGTCCTGACGATCAGGAAAGGAGCCGGTAATTCTGGCATATCCAAAGTTGTGGTGCCCGGCGGGCAGTCGCATTCCATGAGTTACCCGCCCTGGAGCGGCACGGTCGATTTTTCCTTTGAGGCCCAAGATCATCCGGAGGATTATTACGAAACGAAAGGCGCCAGAATATCCATTGGCGGGCATGGAGGGCGCAAGACGGAACCGCTCCGGCTGGAAAGCAAGCCTGATCCTGTGCTTGTTGTTGTGAACGACGGCAAGCTTCCGATGTCGGTTTCAGTCGATGGCGGGATGGCGAAGTCCATTCCCGCCGGCGGGGAGGCGCGTTTTTCCGGAACTCCACGGACCCAGGCGACCGTAGAGGCGAAAGCTTACGGAGTCCCTGCGGAGATTGCGAACATTGTCGAACCCGATTCCAGGGAGGTTTCGTTCGGCGGCCGCGGCACTACGCAGACCGTGAAATTCGCGGTTTCACCGAATTGGGCACGGCTTGAGAGCGTAAAAAGCCTGGCGGCGAAGGACGCGATTCTCGAATTTGCGAAGGCCAAGGCCGACCGCGATCTTCTGAAGGCGAGATTCTCCAAAATGCACGACAAGCAGCTTGGTGCCCTGAAGACGAGCATGGGGGAGCCGGAGCTGTGGCAAAGCGCGAAGCGTGTGAGTGGCACCTTCGCTCAGTTCGTTCTGGTGTTTGACTTCCTTCTTGAACTCGATCCCGACGAAGCGACTATCAAAGAGGCCGAGTTCCTCAAGGGTTGCATGGCAGAAAGCTCCCGGATTATGGAGTTTTTCGATCAGGACGATGACAAGCGCGCCCGGTGGAACAGTTTTGTCCGGGCGCTGGACAAGGCTCTCGTGGATCATGCGGCCCCGTGAAGGGGCCGCAGTGCAGGTGGGGAATTTGAAGCGAATCCATGGCAACCTGCGCCGAAACTCTGAGATCATGCGGCCCCGTGAAGGGGCCGCAGTGCAGGTGGGGAGCCAGATCTGGTGCTTTCCCCACCTGCGCCGAAGCCCTGGGATCATGCGGCCCCGTGAAGGGGCCGCAGTGCAGGTGGGGAGCCAGATCTGGTGCCTTCCCCACCTGCGCCGAA
>CAMOSH010000013.1 GCA_946624575.1 uncultured Verrucomicrobiota bacterium | reverse complement strand
AACGGGGGGCGCCAAGGCGCTCGTGCCGAAGGATGACCCCGCCGCGCCGCCCGTCGCGGCGTCCTTCGACATCCTCAACGCGTAGCCGCCCCGCGCCTGCCTTGAAGTCCCGTGCTGCGCCTGGTCCCATGGTCGGGGGAACGACGGCATGACGACGTCGATCATCGTGATCAATGCCAGTCCCAAGGATGCCGTGGACAGGCTGCGCCTGGCGGGGATGAGCCGCTACGCGGGCGTCCTCGGCATGCGCGTCGTGCCGGTCGCCCGCGAAAACGCCACCGCCGATGCGCTTCGCCGCATGCTGGCCGAATGGAAGCCGGTTGGATGCATCGTCTCGCACTCCGACAGCCGAATGCCCGTGCCGGGTGTTCTCCGTCGGCTACCCACCGTTCACCTGGAGTGCCAGGCAGGGTTTTCCAACGGTGACGTCTGCTCCGTCCTGCTCGACAACGCGGCCGTGGGCGAGATGGCATTCCGGGAGCTGGAGGCCGCGCGTCCCAAGGCGCATGCGCTCGTGCGGTTCTCGGACCCGATCGAGTATTCCGATGTCCGGGCCGCGCGATTCCTCGCCCTGGCCCGCGAGAAGGGAATCGACGTCCTTCAAACTGCGCTGCCCTATTTCCCGTGCGAGGCTTCCGGGAGGGCCCTTGCCGCATGGGCGGCGTCGCTGCCGCGGGGAACGGCCGTCTTCGCCGTCAGCGATCCGCTGGCCCGCCGCACGGCGGCCGCCCTCGCCGCCGCCCATCGCGCCATCCCGCGCGACATCCGCCTGCTGGGCGTCGACAACGTGCGGCAATCGGAACCGCTCGCCCCGTGGCTCTCCAGCATCGAACTCGACTTCGAGCACGAGGGATGGCTCGCAGCCCGGATGCTCTGCGACGTTGTCTCGGGACGCCTCCACCCCCCGGTCTCCGTCACCTTCGGCCCCCGCATGGTCGTCCGCAACGAATCCACCCGTTCGCTCCTGCGCCGCACGCAATTCGTGTCCGAGGCCGTCGACATGATCCGGCGCGAAGCCTGCGACGGACTCTCCGCGGACGATCTCGCCTCGCGCTTCCGCTGTTCTCGCTCCCTCTTCGACCTCCGCTTCCGCGAGGCGATGGGCCACTCGGCCTACGACGAAATCCTCCACGTCCGCCTGGCTCATGTCGACACCCTCCTCACGCGCACGAAGACCCGCATCGACGCCATCGCCGGAATGTGCGGCTTCGATTCCGAACACGCCCTCCGGTGCCTCTTCCGGCGCCGCTTCGGCATGTCTATGCGCGCGTGGCGGCGCCGCCACGCGCGCCCCTGAACCGCCCCGCGAATTCTTTGGTGAAAAATGACGGTTTTCTGGAACCGCGACGTATAATTGTCTCCGTGACGCGAAATTGCGCCATGGCCGGGATCTAATGAACTCGCGCCGGAATCCACGCAGGAGCACCCCATGAAAACATCCCTCATCGAATTCCTGAAACGTCCGGGCGGGCGTCGCAGTCCGCTTTTCCTCACCGCCGTCGCGGCGGTCATTTGCGCGCTTGCCACGCCTTGCGCCTCCCGCGCCGCGGACCTCGTCGTGGACGTCCCCAGCGGCATCCAGACGTTCTCGCACTCGGACCCGACGATTGCCGACCGCGTCGTGAAAACGGGCAAGGGAACGCTCGTCATTCCCGATGACACCTACGTCTTCGCGGGCGGGTTCGTCATCTCCAACGGCTACGTCACGGCAAACTACGAAAAGAGCGGCCTCGCCGCCGGCCATCTCGACATTGTCGGCAACAGCTCCGTTCCGGCCGTCCTCCAAGACACGGCGGCGACCTTCACCGCGCCGGTCGCCGCGAGCGGCGCGGGCACCGTCGCGCTTCTTGGCTACTCCGGCATCGCGCCGTCCGGCCAGGATTTCGCCATCGACTTCGGCGGCGACGGCCGGACGCTCGTGAAGGGCGTGGACGGCTTCAACCCGTCTAGCTGGCTTCTGCCAGCGACCGGCGGCAAGACCATCACGGTCGCCAATAGCGTCGATCTCAACGGCAAGGCGTTCGAATTCAAGCCGTCGGTGACGAGGGGGCGGACGCTGTTCCTGGGCGCCGTCACCGACTCCACCGGAGCCACCGCCGGCTCGAACGTCAGCTTCTGGGAATACGGCACCATCGTCTTCGTGGGCACACGCGGCTCGGCCAGCCCCCGCCCCATCGACTTCCAGTCCTTCCAGTTCAACAATTATTCGGCCAACGTCGTCTTCTCCAACGCCACGATCCGCGTCCAGAAGGACTTCTACATGGGGCGGAACGCCAGCAGCGTCCCGACGACGAAGTTCCACAACTGCGACAAGCGGACGACGGAAGGCTGGGATTTCTCCTACGGCGGATCCGGCGCCTCGACGCTCGTGGACGGCGGCACGTTCCACGCCGGCGCCCAGTTCTACATCGGCGACAACGCGGCCCGTCCGCACGTCGTCACCATCACGAACGATGCGGCGCTGACGTCCGGCAACAGGTTGATGTTCAAGTTCGGAACGTTCAACCAGGAGAGCGGCTCGGTCGCACCGGCCGCGGGAGATTCCCACATCGCGGACGCGGTTGGCGACGACTTCACCTACAACATGCGCGGCGGCACGCTGACGTTCGTCAACAACGACGTTCTGGGCTTCCTGGGCAAGGCCCTCCTGCACCAGACCGGCGGCACGGTTTCCGTGGCAAAGTGGTTCGGCATCGGCCGCGGCGACAGCGGCACCAACTGCAACGCCAACGGCCGCCTGAACGTCTATGGGGGCTCGTTCACCCACCAGAAGCCCGCCGACGACGTGATGATGCGCATCGCCGAATACGGCACCGGCACCGTGGCCGTCGCCCACGGCGGCGTGTTCAGGGACCTCGCCGTCATGGGCACGTCGCTCGCCAACACCGGCACCGGCAAGGCGACCGTCCTCCTCCACCGCGGCGGCACGTACGAGGCCGCCGGGTTCTACAACGGCACCGGCGACAGCGCCCTCGTCTTCAACGGCGGCACCCTCCGCCTCAACTCCGCGCGCTACGCCTCCAACCTCTTTCCCTCCTCCTTGAAGCGCGTCTCGGTCTCCGCGCTCGGCGGCGCGATCGACACCGCCGGCCAGGGCGACTTCACAATCACGCGCCCGCTCGCCGCGCCGACCGCCGCCGATTCGTCCGAGGCCGCGCTCGCGCACCGCTGGACGTTCGACGACGGCTCGCTCGCCGACACCGCCGGCAATTCCGACGCCACGATCCCCTCCGGCTCGAATGTGGAGTGGACCGACGACGGCGTGACGCTTCTCGGCACCGCCCACGGCACCTCGCGCGTGAACCTCGGCACCGACGTCCTCGCGACGGACGGCCCCCCGAACACGATCGAAATGACCTTCACGGTCAACCGGCTCGTCAACAACGCGCGCCTCTTCGACATCGGTTCCGACGGCAAAACCACGGACGGTTCGATCAACGACCTCTGGTTCTGCCCTCACTCCCTCCACCGCGACAGCGGCAAGTATTACCCGCTCCTCCGCACCAAGGACAACTACCTCTCCTGGCACCTCCAGGGACCGGTCCTCGAAGTCGGCAAGCCCTACCACCTCACCGTCGTCCTCGTTCCGAACGGCACGAAGACGACCTTCCGCTTCGAGATTCGCGAGGCGCAGACCGGCACGCTCGTCGGACGCGTCCCGACGAAGCCCGAGCAGGACTTCGTGACGACCGCGAAGGATGTCTCGATGGCGACCGGCTTCGAACAGGCCAACGGCTTCTGGCTCGGCTATTCCCTCTGGAACGACTCCGCCCCGGCGATCACCTACCACGACATCCGCGTCTATCAGGAGGAGCTCGCCGACGAACTCCTCGCGCAGAGCGTCGAGGACGGCGCGGAGGCGCCGTTCGCCTTCCGCAAGCAGGGCGAAGGCAAACTGACGCTCTCTGGCGCGAACGCCTACCGCGCCGCGACGGCCGTCGAGGGCGGCACGCTCGCCCTCGCCTCCGGCGCCACGCTCCCCGCCACCGATCTCCTCGTCGCGTCCGGCGCGGTCCTCGATCTCGGCGGCGCCACGCAGTCCGCAACGCGTCTCGAAGGCTCCGGCACCGTCCGCGGCGGCTCCCTCGCCGTCTCCGGCAAGATCGTCCCCGGCGGCGTCGGCACGGTCGGCACACTGACGCTCGACGGCACGGCGCTGCAATCCGGCACGCTCGTCGCGGACTTCGGCTCCGACGGCGCCTGCGACACTCTCGTCTCCACCGGCGCGATCGATCTCTCGAAGCTCTCGCTGGAGTTCGGCGACGGCCTCGACGCGCTCGATCCGGACCGCGCCTACGTCCTGGTGCGCGGGGCCCCCGTGACCGGGACCTTCACCTCCTTGCCGGCTCGGCCGCGCGGATTCGACCTCTCCTATTCCGCCACGACCGTGTCGCTCGTTCGCCCGGCATTCGTCATGATCGTGCGCTGAGGCGCTTCCCGGCCCCTCCCATGCGCCGTTTCGCACTCGCCTCCGCCCTCTTCGCCGCCGCGTTCACCGCGGCGGCGAAGTCTCCGTTCGACTTCGTGAAGTCGCCGGACGCCCCGGCGCCCGCCGTGCCGTATCGCCCCGTCGGCCCGGAAACGGGCGTTTCCGGCGAGGCGACCGGATTCTTCCACGTCGAAACCATCGGCGGCCGCGACTGGGCCGTCGATCCGCTCGGACGCGCCGTGTGGCTCTCGGGCGTCGAGCACGTGCGCTCGAAGGGATGGCATTGCGCAGCGCTCGGCTACAGTCCCTACGGGCGCTTCGTGGAGACGAACTACCCCTCGCTCGCGGAGTGGGCCGACGAAACGACGCGCCGCCTCGCCGACTGGGGCTTCGCCGTTGTCTCCGGCGAAGTCCAGACCGAACTGCGCCGCCTGCGTCTCGCCCACACCCCGTGCCTGTTCCTTTCGGACAACCTCGGCTTCGCGGACCGCGAGTGGTGGATCGCGCCCAACAAGCGCGCCCCGGGTTCGCAGTTCCCGAACGTCTTCCACCCGGACTTCCCGAAGTTCTGCGACCATTTCGCGCGCTGCCGCGTCGCGCCGCACAAGGACGACCCCTGGCTCGCCGGGTGGTTCCTCGACAACGAGCTCGCCTGGCACGGCGGCGCCGCCGATCCCGCCGTCGGCCTCTTCGACCGCGCGATGGCGCTGCCGCCCGAGCACTCCGCCCGCCAGGCGGCGGAGAGGTTTTCGAGAGCAGTCGAGAGCAATCGACAGCAGTCGATTGACACCGACATGGCCCCCGGTGGAATCTCCCGCGAAACCAAGCGGCGGTTTCTCCTCCTCTGCGCCGAAATCTACTTCCGCGAAACCACCGCCGCGATCCGGCGCCACGACCCGAACCACCTGATCCTCGGCTGCCGCTTCGCCGGCATCGACCGCGGCGCGGGCGATCCCGGCGTCTTCGAGATTGCCGGCCAATACTGCGACGTCATCAGCTTCAACCTCTACCCGTGGGCCGACCTTGCCCGCAACGAAGTGCGCGTGGGCCGCACCGGTCGCGGCGTCCCGGAGCGCCTGCGCGACATCCGCGCGCGCGCCGGCAAGCCGCTTCTGGTGACGGAGTGGAGCTTCCCGGCGCTCGACACCGGGCGGCCGTGCTACGCCGGGGCCGGTCAGCGCCACGCGACGCAGGAGGGGCGCGTCGCCGCGTCGGAGCTCTTCGCGCGCACGCTTGCCGCCGAGCAGGGCGTCGTCGGCTACGACTACTTCATGTGGTACGACCAGCCCGGCGCCGGCGCGAGCAACGTCCATTTCCCCGAAGACAGCAACTACGGCCTCGTCAACGAGCAGGGCGTTCCCTACGAGGGCCTCACGCGGATGTTCGCGGTCCTCCACGCCGACGCCGGCCGCATCCACGCCGAAGGCGACGCGCCCGTGCCGCACGATGCGCCGCCGGAGCCGTCCGAAGCCGAGCGCTACGCCGCGGAGGCGCGGACGTCGCGGCACGCCGAGCCCGTTTCGTGGTCAAAATGCGCCGACGGCGCATGGGCCCTTTCCAACGGCCTGGTGCGCCTTTCCGGCCGCATCGGCGGACGCGACATGGTCGGTGCAATCGCCTGGGACGGCGCGGCCCCCGTCGCGCGGTGGGGCGGCGCGCTCGTCGAATGGCAGACGCCCGACGGCAGGGAGCACTACACCGACGTCTCACGCGTCACAGACGTCGCGTTCGCCCGCGACGACGCCACCGGCGCGGTCTCCGCGACCATCCGCGCCGAAGGCGAGGCGGAGGCCGCCCGGTTCGCCGTCACGCACCGGATCACCCTGGCACCGGGAATGCGCGGGATCCTCGTCGAAACCGTTTCCGCCGAAAACCTCGGCGACGCGCCGCTGCGCGTCCTCCAGCTCATGATGCGCCCCTTCGCGCTTGGAGACTCGCCCCCGAAACGCCTTCCGCGCGTGCCGAACCGGGCCGACGGCCTCGTGGAGTGCTACTGGGGCCTTGCGGACGGCTCGCGCCTCGTGTTCGCGACCCACGACCCCTCCCTCGCCGCCTGCACGTTCTGGATCGGCGACGACGGCGTGCAGCATCCCGACGCCCGCTTCTCCGCGCCGGGCGGCCCCTTCGCCATCGCCCCCGGCGCCATCTGGTTCCCGCCGGTCCCGATGGCCGGGCGCCTGCACCGGCCGCCCCAGGGCCCGTAGAGGCGCGCGCAGTTCTGGCAAAGCGGCGTTTCCATTGGCGAGCGACCCCGACAATAAGGCTGTATCCTTCGGCGGGCCTTTCGTGTAGAATGGGTGGCGACACGCACGATATTCCGCGCACGGTCGCCAGCCACATGAAAGGAACCTCCCATGAGCGGTCACACCAACTTCGCCCCCATCGGCCACAATCTTCCCCCCGTCCAGGGGGGCGTCCCCGGTCCCGCCGCGCCCCAGCCCCAGCCGCCCGCCGAGGTCGAGCCCCCGGTCGCGGACGCGATGCGCTGCTTCGAGGACGAGAACGGAAACTCCTACGTCGCCTGGAACCCGCTGAACGACGCCGGCGAGGCGATCAAGGAGGCGCTTGAGGCGCAGGAGGCGCTTTCCACGGCCCTCGCCAAGCACATCAACTCGCTCCCCTCCAAGGCGACCGCGGAGCAGCAGGCCGCGCTCGAGGAGGCGATGTTGCAGTGCGACCGCCGCATTTCCGAAATCGAGACGATCGTCCTGCAGGTGACCGAGATCGCCGAGCGCCACCTCGACGGCCAGGAGATCGACGAGGCGACGCAGGCCCGCCTCGCCCGCAAGCTCGTGGACCTGGCGGGCGAGCAGTCGCTCCGGATGCACGACCGCACCCGCGCGCTGGAGGCGCTCCACGCCGGGCTCGACCCGCTCGTCCGCAAGCTCGACGCCTACGCCGCGCACGGCCACCGCGCCGCTCCTCTCGGCGGCACCCGGCCTCGGACTCTCCGTCAACGAACACGTGGCGCTCACCTTCACGCTCGCCAAGGACGCGCAGACCGGCGCCGTCACGATCACCTACTCCGAGCCCGCCGGCTGCCCGGTGAAGTTCCACTGGACGACCACCATCGCCATCGACGGCTCCACGGTCACGACTCCCGTCGTCGCGGGGTAGCGGCACCGCCTGTGGCGGGAGGCCGTTGCCATCGTGGAAAAGTTGCAAGACGCCGGGATCGCCGATTGGCGATCCCGGCGTCTTGCCGCACTCGGAGAAAGCTCTGCCTTGGCTTGGAGGCAGCCAACAATGCCGCTCCGGCGGCTCCCCTCCCCCGCCGCCGGAGACAAACCTGCCCCGCCTGACGGCTCCCCTCCCCGCCGCAGGAGACAATCCTACTCCGCGTTGAGGTAGTACTTCATGAGAAGCGGGAAGTCCTGCGGGCGGGTGCGGATGGCGTTTTCGACCAGCTCGACGACCTCCCGGTCGGAGAGCGTGTTGGTCTACGCAATCTCGCCCTGCTGCATCTGCTGCACGATTTCCTGAAGCCGGACGTTCTTGGCCTGGTATTCGGGACCGTCCTGCAGGTTCGCAAGTTCGACCATGAGCTGGCGGTGTTCGGCCTCGAGCGCGGTGCGCGGGCTCGTGAGCTCGGTGAGCAGCTTCACCTCCTTCATGAGCTGGCGGCGAATGCCTTTGTCCACAGGCAGCACGAGACCGTCGGCCGTCGCGATCGGTTCCTTGAGGAACGGGAAGTGCGCTTCGTCGAGCTCGTCGATGCGCGAATAGTCGAGCGAATCGGCGCTCTTGAAGAGGTAGCCCTCGATGGTGTCCTGCTCGGCGCTGGTCGATGTGATGTTGGCCTGTATCTGGACCGTCCAGCCCGGACCGGCGGCGCCGGGATACGCCGCGTTGACGGCGGCGGCTTTCTTCTGCCCGACCTCCGCCTTCGCGATCTTGCCCGCCTGGCTCCAGCCGACACGCGACAGGTCGTCCGTGCCGACCTCGTCCAGCTTCACCGACCTGCCGGCGGCGTCCACGTGAGCCGCGCTGCCGATCTTCTCGTCAGCGAACGCGACGAGCGCCTTGATCGTGCGCGCCGTGAGCGGCTTCCCGGCGTAGCCCTCGGCCTCCGGTGGCGTTTAAGCGCATCGCCGAGGATCGCGCCGTAGTGCTGGCGGTAGGCGGCGAGGAAGGCGTCCGTCGCGGCCTAGTAGGTGTGCGCGGCGTGGTGCGCCTGGTTGCGGGTCGTCTTCAGCGACTCGCCCTGGACATAGACGATCTTGTCGGGACTCTGGCTCGCGATGGATCGGAACGCATTGATGTCGAGCGGCATGGCTTGCCTCGGCGAGGGGTTAAAAAGTTGAAAGGTTGAAAAGTTGAAAGGCGATTCAATTTGGATTACACGGTTGCAAACGTGTAGTTACTGCACCTACTGGCCGGCTGTTCCTGCTGTCAGCTGCTCCTGCTGGCCGGCTGTTCCAGCTGTCAGCTGCTCATGATGGCCGGCTGTCAGCCGGCCAATCCTCCTCTCCCAGCGCACCTCCGGCGTTCCCTTGCGGTGCACATAGACTCCGGTCCCGCCGCCGGCCGCGGCGGCCGCCGCGGCAAGCGCCGCCCCCATTCCGTGCCAGGCGTCGTAGCGGGAGACTTCGGGCCCGCACTGCCGCGAAACCACCAGGAGCCGCCCTTCCGCAAAGGCCTCCGTCTCCTCCACCTTGGGTCGATAGACCATTTCCAGCGAATCCGGCACCGCCTTGATACAGAGCAGTTTTTCGGCTTCGAGCGCCTGGCGGACCGCAATCTCTCCGGGCGAAATGAACGTGCTTGCCACGACCCAGCCTTCCCGAGCCGCCTTCAGGAGCCGCGCCACCACGGCGGGGATGTCGCCGGGGCGAAGCGAGCGGGAGATGCTGACCGCCGCGATCCGGCGCTCCGGCGAAAGCAGCGCGAGGTTGCCGGCCGCCGTCCACCATTCGGTTTCCGGGAAGCGCGGCGAATCCAGCGGCTCGTGGACCTTGAGTGGCGCGTCTGGGCCGTGCATGAGCAGCCATTTGAGCGGATTGGCGGCGATGTAGGCAGCGACCTTTTCCTTGATGAAGCGCGAAAGGCAGATGCGGTCGTGGTAGCCCTGCTGCCAGGTGATGCCGGCATTTTTCGCCGCCACGCGCTTGAACCCCGCCATGAATCGGCCCAAGGTCTTCAGCGGTTCCGGGAGATTCGGCTTCAGATAGACCAGCAGATGCACATGGTCCGGCATGATGACATGGCATTTCAGAGCCACGCCAGGAACAAAGCGCGGGGTGTCGAGCAGAGCCCTCTCCACAGCCTCGCCGGCCGGGGTGAGTATTAGGCCGGCTGACAGCCGGCCATCATGAGCCACTGAGCGCTGGCCTTGATTAGCGGCAGAGATCTGGCAATCATGATGGCCAGCTGTCAGCTGGCCTTCGTGAGCTGCAGAGATCTGGCATTCATGATGGCCAGCTGTCAGCTGGCCAATCGTGACCACCCGCCCAAGGGCCTGGCGCCTTGGCTCCAGCGAAACTGTGATGAAGAGATACCCGCCTCGCGAGTAGTCATACCCGCCAAATCGCCTGTATCGGTGTATCTCGATTTTCCGCTTCATCACTTTGGGTTGGCCGGCAGGCAGCCGGCCATCATGAGTCGTTCGCGTCCACGCAAGGACGGCAGGGATACGGGATTGGACACTAGGCCATCATCGTGCCCGAACGGTCGATTTGCGCGTCCGCGCCGTTGGCCGCGTCGATGAGTGCGATCGCCCCTGCGATTCCGGCTGCGAGTTGCACGAAGATCTGGTTGATCGCCTCCTCGTCCTCCTCCATGCGCTTTTGCATCATCGTCACGAACTTGTCCAGATCGCCGGCTTCCATCCGATCGCGTCCGCCAGTAAAAAGCGAACCGGTTTTGTCCGCGGCAACTGCGGCAAGCGCGCCCGCCGCCACGGCGATCTTCATCGCTGCCAGGAAGTCCGGCCGGCCTTGACTTGGAAAATGGCCGGCATCGTCGGTTTTCAGGCCACCGCCGGCGATCAGTCCCAAAATGGAAAAGGCGACAAACATCCGAGCCATCCCCCTCGACCCGCCTTGGAACGCATCTTGCATTTCATCGAGGAAGTCCCAGGCATCCGACAAGCCGACTCGTTCTCCCGTGAGGTCGTGGATGAGATCTCGAAGCACGCATGCGGCAAACAAACTGGAAAAAAATCCGCCATTCCTCACGGCTCTGGCGATTATGCGGATGTCGTGCGCCATGCGTTTCGACATCCATTTGTCGGCGGGGCTGGCGTCGGACATCGCATCCGGGTCTCCCAGGATTGCGAGGAAAAGGCCGAGTTTTTTCGTGCGGGCGGCGTGTTCCGCCTCCATGACGTTCCGGTTCGCCTCGATGCGCTGCTTCGCCGCCTGGAGCTGCGTCTCGTCGTTGTCCAACCGCAGGTAGGCGACGAGCTTTTCAAGGAGCTCTGCGGCGTCAGGGCGGCGCTCAGGCTCTTCCAGCGGCGGCACGGCCTGCGCACCCTGGGCCTCCTCTGTCGCCGAATCGCCACGGACGCCGTCCGTCATGGTGACCCCGTCGCCCGAGAGGATGCCGGCGACGTTCGCGACGCCATCCGTCGCCTCCTTTTCCGCGACCGGGCCGTTCGCCGTCACGGCAGGATTGCCCATGGCGTTGCCTACGCCGTATCCGTTGATGTCGAGTGCCATTTTTTTGCCTCTTTGCGTGGTTAAACAGTTGAAATGTTTTGAAGGGACCCGTTTGCAAACGATTACACGCGAGGAGGCAGCTGGTTACTCCATCATGGCGTCACCGACAAGTCAATGAGCCTGCAACCAGTTGTCGCCGACGCCTATGTCGACCTTGAGCGGGACCGCGAGCGACATCGCGTTTTCCATCGCCTCGCGCACGAGCGCCGACACTTCCGGGACTTCGTCCTCCGGGCAGTCGAGCACCAGCTCGTCGTGGACCTGCAGAACCATGCGCGAACGCAGTTTTCTGGCGCGGAGCGCGGAATGGACCGCCACCATCGCCAGCTTGACCAAGTCTGCGGCGGTGCCCTGCACCGGAGTGTTCACGGCGACCCGCTCCGCTGCGGCACGGATCGTGCCGTTGCGGGAAGAAATGTCCGGCAACGGGCGGCGCCGCCCCAGCAGCGTCGTGGCGAACCCGGTGCGGCGCGCAAGTGAAATGGTCTCGCCGATGAATTTCTCGATGCCGGGAAAGGTCTCGAAATAGGCCTTTATGAGATCGTCAGCGCGGGAGCGCGAAATGCCAAGGCGCTGTGCGAGGCCGAAAGCGCTGATTCCGTAAATGATGCCAAAGGAGACCTGCTTGCAGTGCGAGCGCTGCTCGCGCGTGACATCCGCAGGATCGATTCCATAGACGCGCGCGGCCGTCGCGGCGTGTATGTCCTGCCCGGCGCGGAACGCGGCCAGCATGGCCTCGTCCTCGGAGAGTGCGGCCATGACGCGCAGTTCAATCTGCGAATAGTCGGCAGAGAGCAGCCTGTGGTGCGAATCCGCGGCAAGAAACGCCGCGCGAATCGGCTTGCCGCGATCTGTGCGAATTGGAATGTTCTGGAGATTGGGGTTGTCGGATGCGAGGCGCCCTGTTTCCGCCGTGGCCTGCTGAAACGTGGTGTGCACCCTGCCGTCGCGCGGGTCGATGCGGGTTGGAAGCTTGTCCGCATAGGTGCTCTTGAGCTTTGAGAGGGCCCGGTAATCCAGCACTAGCGGAACGATCGGATGCGCGGTGCGAAGCCCCTGGAGAACCTCCTCGGAAGTCGACGGTCGCCCGCTCGAAGTCTTGACGGCCGGAGGAAGCCCGAGCTTCGAGAAGAGGACTTGAGCGAGCTGCTGCGGGGAATCTATGTTGAAAGACCCGCCGGCCAGCTCGAATATCCGCGCAACGTCCTCCGTCAGCTCCGCGCCAAGCTTCCTGCCGTATTCGGCGAGGGCACCGGCGTCCAGGCGGATTCCGGCGTCTTCCATGTCGGCGAGCACGGGCACGAGGGGATTTTCAGCCTCGGAATAGGCGCGCCAGGCGCCGGCCTCGCGCACCCGGCTTTCGAGTTCGCGATGCAGCGAAAGGGTGACATCGGCGTCCTCCGCCGCGTATTCGGCGACCTTTTCGACGGGAACGCCGCTCATGTCCAGCTGTTCGTCGCCCTTCGGGCCGATGAGACTTTCAATCGGAATCGGATCGTAACTGAGGAACTCGCGGGCAAGCGCGTCCATGCCATGACGGCGCGAAGGCTCGATCACGTAGTGGGCGAGCATGGAATCCGCGATTGGAGGAGCCACCTCGATTCCAAGGCCGCGAAGGACATGGATGTCGAACTTCGCGTTATGGCCGCATTTGACCTTAGAGCGATCGGCAAAAATCGGCCCGAGCGCGGCCGCGAGCGTCTCCGGGGCGAAACCGGGCGGCGTCGATTCGGCGGAAGGCACCTGGGCGGAGCGCGGCTCCCGCGCCGCCGTCTCCGGCGGCGGAGGAGACGGCTCGGCCGCCCCGAAAAAAGCGAAAAGATCATCCGCTGGCGGCGCAAGCGGCGCGGGCGGCGACTCGTCAGAGAACAAACCTAGTGTGGCGGACCGCACCTCGTCGCGACGCACCGGAACATACCAACCTGTGCCCGGAGCAGTCGAAAAAGACAGGCCAACCGCCTTGTCGCAGCGCGGATCGAGCCCGGTGGTTTCGGTGTCGAAGGCGAATTCACGCGCGGCAGACAGCTCCGCCACGAGTGCGTCCAGATCTTCCTGAGTCGCGGCAAGCCTGTAGGAATGCGGAGTATCGCGCGCGGTGCGAATCACCGAGGCCGCCATGGCGTCGGAGGAGGCACCGCCGACGGCCGGCGACCGAGCCGCGGCACCGGCGGCCGGACCGGACGCGACATCCGCTCCGACGCCCGCGCGCGGGCCAAGCCCGAACCTGGCCGCAAGGGAGTTCATTTCGAACTTCGAGCAAAAGGCGTCAATGGCCGACAAGTCGGGATCGCGCCGGCGGAGGTCCTCCAAAGTCACCGGCAGCGGGGCGTCAGTCCGTATGCGCGCCAAGTACAGCGACAGCCGCCCGGAATCGGCGCCGGAAGAGACTTTTTCGGCCAGCTTGCCCTTGAGTTCCGACGCATGCGCGATGGTGGCTTCGAGTGAACCGAACCTCCCGATCAGTTCGCGCGCGGTCTTCGGCCCGACGCCAGGAATCCCCGGTATGTTGTCGGCCGCGTCCCCGGCCATGCCGAGATAGTCGACCATCTGCGCCGGAGAAGAGAGCCCCCATTCGGCACAGACGCGCCCGATGTCGTACCTTTCGGCGTTTTCCCCCGGCGTGTGCGACGGACGCCACAGTGTCACGAGCGGCCCGACAAGCTGCGCCATGTCCTTGTCGGGAGATACCAGCCACGTTTCAAGCCCCTCACCGGAGGCCAGGGCGGCGAGCGATCCCATGACGTCGTCGGCCTCGAAACCGGGCACGCGCAGGAATGGGATGCGCATGGCCCTGGCGAATTCCTCCGCCGGCCCGATCGACGCCGCGATGTCCTCCGGCAGTTTCTCGCGCTGGGCCTTGTACTCCGGGTACTTTTCGTGGCGGAACGTCGCCCCCGCGTCCATTGCCAGCGCCACATGGGTTGCGCCGCGATCCATCGCCATTTCGCGCACGACGTTGGCGAACACATGAAGCGCGGAGGCGTTGAAGCCGCCAGACGTCAGGCGCGGACGGCGAAGCATCGCGAAATGTCCGCGGTAAAGAAGCGGCATCGCGTCGATGACTACAAGGCGCCCCCTGGGTCCAGGAGCGGTAGAAGTTGAATCCGGCATGGCGGAGCGATGCTAGCACAAGACGCCGGTTCCAGGCAACCGCGAATTTGCGAGTCGGCGCATTCGCGGTGCGCCGTTCTCGGGTGCGTCGCCGACGTGAAGTGGGTTCAGGATTCCGGCTGGGATTCGGGCGACGGCGGCTTCCGGGCGGAGGCGTGGGAATTCTCCAGCGGCCGGGGGCGGCGCTGGTGCGTCCAGCACTCCATGCCTGTCGTGTCCAGATATAGCTTTTCGGGGCGGTAAACCGGGTTCTTGCCAGCCTTGCGCTGCCGGACGTAGTCCTGCAGCGCGTCGAATGCCTTGTGCCCCAGCACGATGCAGACCGGAATGTTCACGAGCGCCATCATGCCCATGATGACGTCGGAGACGTTCCACACCAGTTCCGCCTTGAGCTGCGCACCGATGAAGATCACGGCGATTGCTGCGAGCCGCCAGAACGTCATGAAGACCTTGTCGTCGTTCGCGTTCTTGTAGAAGTAGCGCACCGCCTGTTCGGCGTAAAAGTAGTTCCCGACGAGCGTCGTGTAGCAGAAAACGGTGAATGCGAGCGTGAGGAGGACCGCGCCGCCGCCGCCAAAGGAGGCGTGCATGCTCTGCTGGACGAAGCGCGCGTTGTCGGCGCCGACCGCGAACTGCTGCGGATCGAGTCCGGAGCAGAGCAGTATCATCGCCGTGGCGGTGCAGATGAGAAGAGTGTCGATGAACACAGAGAGCATCTGGGCGAGGCCCTGCTTCACCGGGTGCGACACGACTGCCGACGCGGCTGCGTTCGGGGCCGAGCCGATGCCCGCCTCGTTGGAGTAGAGACCGCGCTTGACGCCGCTCATCACGACGGCGCCGAAAAGTCCGCCGAAGGCCGAATGCGCGTTGAAGGCCTCGCGGAAGACTGTCCCGAAGACATGCGGCAGGTCCCGCACGTGCAGCACAGTCACGGCGAGGGCCATCACGAGATATCCCACGGCCATGGTCGGCACGAGGAACTGTGTGACGCGCGCGACGATGCGGCCGCCGCCCATTATGACGATGCCGGAAAGGACCGCGACGGCCAGCCCGATCCAAAGTCTGGCGTGGGGCACGTTGTCGGCGTAGTTCGCGACGAAGTCAGTTGTGTTGAAGGCGCACAGCGCGTTGAAGCCGCCCATGTAGAGCAGAATCACGAAAACCGCGAACAGCCCACCGAGGAACTTGCTCCCGATCGCCTTTCTGATGTAGTAGGGGGGGCCGCCGTAGCAGCGGCCGGATTCATCCCGGCATTTGTATATCTGCGCCAGCGTGCTTTCGACGAACGCCGACGCGCCGCCGAAAATCGCGATCACCCACATCCAGAACACCGCGCCGGGACCGCCAGCGAGCACCGCCGCCGCCACGCCGACGATGTTGCCGGAACCAACGCGCGAGGCGGTGGAGACCATGAGCGCCTGGAAACTGGACATTGCTCCCTTTTCATGCGAGGGCTCGGCAAGCGATGCGATGGCGGCGCGCAAAACCCGCAACTGAGGAACGAGAAGCCACAGGGTGAACATCACGCCGCCGAAAACGAGAAGCGCGACAAGCACGTAACCGTAGAGGTAGCCGTTGATGGCGTCGATGCAGGCATTGATTCGTTCCATGGAGATTCCTTTCCCGGAAAACCGGACTTTGCGCGCATACTACCACCAAACACGTTCGTGGGCAATGCCACTGGCGACCACTGTCGGCCGGATGCCTAGGCCGTCTTCGCAAAACTCGCGCTGATTTGCTGCGCATAGTTCATGATTTCGCCGCTTGGCCGGAGCTATGATCGGCGCCGACGGAACGGCTCGCCGCGCATAAAGACGAACCACCATTGCCCGCATGTCCTTTCGACGGCGGCACGGCGGCAAAGACATGGAACACGAAACGAAGAAGCGGTAGAATCCCCCCCCCCTCGATGCCATGAAACTCGAAACGAACTTCACGGAACGCAACGAACTCGTAGATGTCCGCGTGGACGGCGCGATCTTCGCCACCGGCGGCGGCAACTTGTGGACGGCCTGGTTCTCGTCGGCGGCGGTGAAGGCCGCGGCGACGGCCGAGGCCACAAGGGACGGCGTCCTGGACGCCGCCGTGCCCAACGAGCAGATCGAAGAACCCGTGACGGACCGCATGCTGCTTCGTGTCGAGGCGTCGGCGGCGACCTCGTTCAAGCGCACCGAGACCAACGCGGAAACGATTCTCCTCTACGGCGGAATCGCCCTTGGCGACGAACCGGGCGCGCTGGACGCCGAGGTGCGCATCGCGAAGCGTCCGGACGGCTCGCAGGCCTGGAGCATCCGCTTCGAGAACCGTTCGCGCACTTGGGCGCTTTACAAGGTGGCGTTCCCGCGCCTGAATCGCGTCACGCGCGACGGCGAGGGCGACGCCCTCCTGCCAAAGGATGACCATGGCGCGCGCCTCTACCGCGCCCGCCGAGCCCAGGCCGAGCCGGAAATCGTCCCCTATCCCGCCTTCCATCCGATGGTCTGCGCATTCTTCCAGGGCGACACCGGGCTCTACGTCGCGGCGGAGGATCCGGACGCGCGCATCAAGCGGCTTGTCATCGAGGGGGAGCAGTGCATCGCCTTCGAGGCCCCGGTGGAAAACGCCGGCCGCCTCGGCCTTGCCGCCGAAGGACCGCGTTTCGAGGTGGTGCTTGCCCCGCTGAAGGGCGACTGGTGGGAGGCCGCTCGCCGCTACCGCTCCTTCGCGCTCAGGCAGAAATGGGCCGCGCGCGGCCCGATCAAGGACAATCCGTCGTATCCGCGCCGCCTGTGCCAAATTCCGCTTTGGATCAACATCCACGCCCATCCGAAGGAAGCGGATGCGATCCGCCTTCGCGTGAAGGAGGCGTTCCCCGATTTCCCCACCGGCATCCACTGGCATCTCTGGCAGCATTCCGGCCACGACGAAAACTATCCGGAATACTTCCCGGCGCAGCCTGGGACCGCCGAGGTAATCGCCCGCGCCAAGGCGGACGACCAGGAGATGCTTCCCTACGCCAACGGACGCCTCTGGACCACTTCGACCGGCGGCTACGAGGTCGCCCGCCCGTTCGCGACACTCAACTACGACGGCACCCGCAGGGCGGAAATCTACCACCCGGCCACCCCGCCACTCGCCGCCATGTGCCCATGCTGCGAGCCGTGGCAGCGCGTCGTGAGACGCTTCACGTCGCGCATGCTCGACGAACTCGGCGCCGGCTCGCTCTTCCTCGACCAAGTCGGCTCCATGTATGCCGTGGAATGCCACGACCCCTCCCACAACCATGCCACCGGTGGCGGCGCGTGGTGGGTCGATGGCTACCGGCAGATGCTCGAACCCGTCCGGCGCGACGCCAATTCGAGGGGTGCGTTCCTCGTCACGGAGGGATCGGGCGAATACTGCATGGACTTCGTCGATGGCTACATGCAGCTCACGGACCGCACTCCGCGGGATGTCCCGTTCTGGAAGGCGGTTTACACGGGCTACACCAGCTTCTTCGGCTCACCGGAGAATGTCATCGACGACGATGACACCTCGTTCCGCGCGCTGCAGACGCGCGAACTCTTCTGGGGCAACGCGCTCGGCTGGTTCCTGCCGGAAGTGCTCGACTGCCAATCCAAGTGCGAGATCCTGCGCCGACTCTGCGCCTTCCGGCAGGAAAACCTCGACGCGCTCGCATACGGGACGCTTCTCGACGAACTTCGCCCCGCGGAACCGATTCCCCCGGTGCAATGCGCCTGGCACGGACGCCGCCCCAACTTCGGGCTCTTCGACAAAAAGACTTTCGCGCTTCCTCCGGCGCTCACCTGCGAAATGCCGTCCGTCTTCGGCACCTGGTGGCGCACCGACAAAGGGGAAACCGTGCTGCTGGCCGCCAACCTTTCCGACGAAGAGCGCACCGTGCGGCACATTCCGTTCGGCGCGGCGCCTCGCCCGGAGGGCTCGCCCCGCCTGACTCTCTCGCTCGCCCCGCACGAGCTGCGTCGGATTCCTCTTCGATAATCTCGCGGTCCGGGATCTGCGCGTGTAATCCTCGGCTCTCGGCGGCACGGTTTCCCACCACCGCGACCAATACCGTTTGGTCCGTTTGCCGCCCCCTTACGGGTTACATGCAAAAGTCGTCCAATGTGACGACCGACTGGAAAACGCCGGAATGGCGACCGGGCTTGAGTCCCCACGGCGACACAAGGGTCATGTGGACTGCTTTTCGCGTCCCTGTTTCCCGGATGAAACTCTCTCTCCTGTTGCGCAGACGAGCCTCTTCTTCCGCATCGACTTCGTATGGCGTTTCGGAGAATTTCATCTCGCACAGATTAACAATGCGGTCGTCGCGGTCGATTACTAGGTCGATTTGCGATCCGGCGTGTTCTTCATTCGAACGAGAGTTCCACGAACAGATGTCGCTCACGACCCCGGAAATGCCCAGCGCCCTGCGAATTTGCCCGACATGCGCAAGGCAAACCCGCTCGAATGCCAGCCCTGTCCAAACGCGACGCGGCCCCGCGCTCCAGAGCCGCGACCGATCATCAAAAGTTCTCCCATCGTGTCATAACGGGACGAAATCATGCCCAACAACCAATATTTTATCAAGTTATGCCGTATAATCTGACGAAATGTGTCATTTTCATCAAGATTTCGTCGAATTATGCGGCAAGGCTGCCCGTCCGGGAAAAGAGTCCATCACGTTATTCCTGCGCAAATCAACCCCAATTGAGTTTGGTGTCTCCGCAAACAACGCCAAGCAATCGGGGGCGATGTTTTGGCGGCGGGCGGAGGCCGCCGCCCCATTTGCGGGCCGCGGCGGCGCGCGGCCCCTACCAGACCCCGCGCCGTCGCCCCTCCTGGGAGCGCGGGCATCCTGCCCACGGCGTTCGCGGACTGGAAGCCCACCTTGGAGCGTGGGCATCCTGCCCGCGGCGTTCGCGAGCTGGAAGCCCTCCTGGGAGCGCGGGCATCTTGCCCGCGGCGTTCGCGTGCTGGAAGCCCTCCTGGGAGCGCGGGCATCTTGCCCGCGGCGTTCACGGGCTGGAAGTCCGCGCTCCCAGGCTTTGCGCGGCCAGAGGCCGCCCCAGCCGCTTAGATCAGCGCAGAGGCGCCACCCAATTGGCAACTGGAATTGGCAACTGGCAACATTTCCACATTGGCAACATTTACCGCATCTCGACCTTCGCCTTGAAGAACCGCCACCCTGCCGCGTCGATGTCGGCTTCGTCCGTCACGTCGGTCCACTCCTCCGCCGGGTCGAGCGTCTTCTTGCCAAGAACGCGGTATTTCCGCTCGCCGAGGAGGTCCGGCGTCCAGGTCACGACCGGGCGGCCGTCCACGATCTCGATGCTGGCGCGAAGGACGGAATCCGGATCGTTGGGATCCGTGCCGGCAACGTATTCGTCGGCGGTCGTGTGTCCGTCGCCGTCGGGGTCGGCTGCGGCGGCGGCCTCCGCCGTCCCGCCCATCGCGACGAGTCCCTGGTTCTCGAACCACGAGACCGGAATGGAGGCGTCGCCCGCCACCACGGTCGGCGTCCACGCAACGCCATCCACCCAGCCGCAGTCCTCGCCCACGTCGTCGCCGTCCATGAAGTCCTTGCGGAAGGTCCAGATAAGCGCGTGCGTTCCGGCCCCGAGCTTCACGGACACCTCCCGCCAGCCGGTCTGTCCGTCGAGCCACGCGAGCGGCGTCCCGTCCGCCTCGAAGACGAGGTAGTCCCACGTCCAGGTGTCGTCCGGGTCGTCCTCGCACGAGGCCTTCCAGCGGAACGAGAACGTCCCGCTCCCCTCCACGCTCGTCCGGAGACGGGTTTCCCCGTCGTCGCCGATGTCGCCGCTTCGCGCCGAAGACCCGGTCCCGGCGGCCGACGCCTCCGTGTCCACGGCCCAGTCGGCGTCGCCGTCGGTCGCGACGGTCCAGAGCGGGACGTCGAGCGCCTCGGCAAGGGTCTGGAGCCGCACGAACCGGACGGACACGACCGCGCTCGGTAGCATTCCGTCCTTGAACGCCCGCGCCTTGACGGTCGTGGTGTCGAAGACGTTGAATCCGCCGCCTGCGTAGAGGGCGCTCGATTCCGTCGGATCGCTTCCGTCGAGCGTGTAGCGGATCGCCGCTCCCGACGTGGCGCACCGGATCGCGACGCGCTGTGCGCTCGCGCGGAAGGTCGTGCCGTCTCCGGGCGTCACCACGGGCGCCGCGACCGCCTCCATGCCTCCCTGCACGACGGTGAAGTCGCGCGCAAGTCCGCCCTCGGCGAGCGTCACGCGCACCGTTCCCGTGCGGGGACTCGTCGAATCGTTCGCCAGGACCGAGAACCCGATCGTCCCGTCGCCGCTTCCGTGCCGCGTCCGAAGCGTGATCCAGCCGTCGGCCGAAGCCGCCGTCCACGCCTCGTTCGCCGACACGGCGAGCGTCACGCCCTGCGCCGCCGCCGTGAGATTCGTCGAGGCCGGGGCGAGGGCGAGCGAGAAGGCCGTCCACTGCGCGTGGAGCGCCGCCGTCTCCGCGCCGGCGACCGTCGTGTCGGAAACGGCCTCGCCGCCGCCATCCGGTGCCGTCCGCCATCCGTCGAAGCGCGCGCCCGACCGCGACGGCTCCGGCAGCGCCCCGAGCGGACGCCCCTCCGTGTAGGCGCGCGCGGGGAAGGCCTCGACGTTTCCGTCGAGGAGCCGGACACGGAAAAGCGCACCCTCGGCGAGGCCTTCCGTCCAGTCCTCCCAGGAGGTCGTCGGCTCCGTCGCGTCGCCATCCATGTTCGTGTCGCCGCCCACGGAATCGTCCGCGAAATCGGCGAAAAGCGCCCCGTCCGCGACGAGTGCGCCGCCATCCTCCACGACGATCTTCGCGCCCTCGGTGAACTTCACCACCGCCCCCGCCGCAATGGAGAGCGTGAGGCCGGACGGCACCACGACGTCGTCGCGCACGACGCGGACGCGCCCCGCGTCCCACGTCTCGCTTGCCGACATCCGACCGCCGACGACGGCCGGCCCGTTCAGCACGAGGACGTTCGTCGAGACGCCGCCCGACGAAACCGTCGTCCAGCCGTCCGCGAGCGCCGTCGTGTCCCACGCCGTCGCTGCCGCTCCGTCCGCGCTACCGCGCGTCTCCACGCCCGTCGCGATCCGCGCGCCGGCCGTTGTCCGCGCGTCCGCGCGCAGCGTCGCCGCCGAAGCGGCTTCCGCCGTGCCGACCGTAGAGCCCCACAGCGCCATCGCCGCCACCGCGGCGCACAACCTGCCAAAACCGTTTTTCATCGTTTTGATTCTCCTGTGAACTTTGCTTTACTCCCTCGTGCACGAAACCGATTCGCTCAAAGGACTCATACCTCCTTCGTATGAATACAATCGTACGGCATATGTGTTTTCTGTTCCGTTTTCCGCTGTCGTGTCAACAAAGACATTGCCGGAGTTTACGAGCACTATGTTGCTCTTATACTCGACGAATTCATTCATTACTCCTAAGGGGACCAAATCAATTTTCGATCCAGTAATCACCCGTATATTCCCCACCTGTTTATATGTGTGAGCGATTACTCTTTTATGCAAAATTGCAACTTGGGTTGATGGAATTGAGGACAGTCTCCCTATTTGATTCGGTCGTGTCCTGTATACAACTCTTATCCCATCGGTAGTTGATGTCGCCGTTAGGTTTGTTGTTACAGTCAACGTTGAGATATTTGATGTTCCATTCGCCACGGACTCTATCAAGCTGTTGACTTTTTCGATCTTCCAGGCGTCTTCGTCGGAATAGCCACTCGTGAATCCATAGCGGATTATTCGGGATACCGTCATTGTATTTGTAATGCCGTACACGAGACCGAGAACGCATTTCTCGGCATCAGAAATGGAATTGGCGTTTCCGTCGATATCCGCCGTTACCGAATTCGTCATCGCCATGCCAATTTCGTCGACGGAAATTGCATAATCCTTGGATGTGTCGATCTTCTGCATTACCGCTCGAACCGAAGTGATGGGGAGTGGCGAGCTATGCGGCCAGGGCCCGAACGAGGTTTGGACTTTCCCGTAGTCGCTCGACGCTTTCGCGCCAATTGCACGGACGGAGTAGTAGTAATACAAGTTCAACGTCACGGAGGAGTCCGTGTAACCGCACGTCGATTGCGTTGCCAAAAGGCTGCCAAGAGTCGAACTGGATGTGCTGCGGTAAATTTGGTAGCTCGTCGCTCCCGAAACGGCAGGCCAACTGACGACGATATTCGTTGAGGTGTATACGAAAGCCTCCGGAAAAGGTGTCTGTATCATGCTCCAACCGCCATCACAAATACTATAGTCGCTGACAGTTTCTCCAACGACAGATTTCACCCAATAGTAATATTGTGTCGCTCCTGCGGTATTGGTATCCGTGTAACTGGTGCCGGAAACCGTAGCGATCTGTTCAGAAGAACCGCTTTGCGCTGCAGTCCCGCGCCACACTTGATACTGCAAAGCGTCGGGAACAGAAGACCAACTAATGTCAACTCCGGCCATGGAAGTGCCGTCCGAAGCCGTGACGGAAGCCGGAGCGGAGATTTGCCGGATGCCATTCGCGGCAGTCGAAAAATCACTTGTTTCGCTGCCACCAACGGCCTTGACCCAGTAATAGTAGCGCGTACCAGGCGTTGCTGTGGTATCTTGCCAAGATGTGGAACTTGATGTTGAAACCCTCGTTGCGGACGACGAGGCGGCTGTCGTGGCGCGATACACTTCGTAGGATGTCGCGCGAGCCGTTGCGCTCCACGAAAGCGAAATGCCGGACGTGCTTGCCGTCGCCGCGAGGCCCGTCGGAGCGGCGAGAGGAACTGCAGAAACGGTGAACTCGATTTGGCTCACGTTGTCCGCTTCGTTGCCTTCCACAACATTGTTGTCGCTGTCGAGGACGCATCGGTAGGTGTATTGCCCGACGGGAAGCGTACTCGGCACTGCGAATGTCGCGCCGTTCCATACCAAGGCTCCGCCTTGGTCGAGGCGGTATAGTTCTCCCGAGCAATCGCACGGAACGGAAGAAACGACGGTCCCCGAAGCATCCAGGACTTGATGGAGGATGGTGTAGTCGGCGGAAATGGTTGCCGATCCCGTATTCGAAAACCCGCAGAACAGGTAGATGGTCTCGCCTTCTTCAAAAGCCGTCTCGCCCGTCGTCGCATCGCCGGACGAGGCCAGAAATACCGATCCAGACCATCCTTGGGCAGCATAGAAGGTCAAATTCGGCGCGAGCAGGATCGCACTTGCGGAAGAAGAAAACGCACTTGTTCCGCCGCCGCGTACGGCCTTTGTCCAATAGTAATAACGAACCCCCGCAGATGCGGTCGAATCCGCGAACGACGTCGCCGCCGTGGAGCCGATTTTCCGTGCGGACGCGGAAATGTTGGTCGTATTGCGCCAGATTTCATAGGAGGTCGCTCCGGAAACGGCCGACCACGACAGCGAGATGTTTTCTTCCGACCCAAGCGCGGTGAAGCCGCTTGGGGACGCCAGCGTCTTGCAGCCGCTTCCGCAATAGGCCATCGCTCCCTGGCGAAGTTTTCCGGGAGCGCATTGTGCCACCCAGAAATGGTTCGTGACGAAAATGGACGACAAATCGTACGTGTAAGTCGACTCCGTGAGAGCGGCAATGGACCGAGCTTCGGCCGGATTTGCCGAAGCGGCTCTGTAGACGATGTAATTGCCGCTTGTTCCCGTCCAAGCAAGGAAGACCCCGCTCGGAGTCGAAGTAGCCGAAGCGTTTGTTGGTGCGGTGAAGGCCCGGTACCCGGACGCGGAATCGCTCCACTCTCCCTCCTCGCCACCGGTTCCTACGGCCCGAACCCAGTAGTTGTAAAGTTCGCCGGGAACCGCTCCCGAATCGACAAACGAGCAGGAGGTCAACTGGGCGGCCAAACGCGAAGCCGAGGCGACATCGGTGCCCGTTCCCCGCCAAAGTTCGTAAGAGACCGCAAGAGGAGCCGCCGTCCACGCAAGCGAAACGCTCTCGGTCGAGCTCCCTTGCGTTGCCGAGAGTCCTGTCGGTGCGGCGAGAGACGAGGGAACGGCAGCAACGTTCACGCACAGCGAAACAGCATGGAAGCCGGGATGGTCGGCGGCGAGGTCCCACGTGAGACGGTGGGTGCCGGCCGCGACGGGACCGTCCGCGCCGTCGCCCGAAAGCGCCGTCGCGGCGAGGGCCGTGCCGTGGTCTTCATCAAACGCCGAGACGCTGACGGCGGCTTTCGTCCCGGCAGGCGCGGTCGCGAGCGTGTAGTCGATGTCGACGAGTCCCGCGAACGGCCAGCGCTGCGCGGCGGTGACGGACGTGATTTCCGCCGTCGCCGCCGCCGGGGCGAGGACGGTCACGGACGCCGTTCCCGTCTTGCCGCCGTAGGTCGCCGTCACCGTCGCGCCGACATCGGACGAAACCGACGCCGCCGCAAACCGGCCGTTCGCGTCGATGCTCCCCGCCGAGGCCAGGGACACCGACCACGCCGGCGAAACCGCCTCCTCCGCGCCGTCGCTCCACGACGCCTTGCAGGAATAGACCGCCTCGCCGCCGGCCGCCACGCGGTCCGGCCCGGAAACCGTGAGCGACAGCAGCGTCCGGGCCGGCTTCATCCGCCCCTCGATGCCCTCGCTCCAAGCGCCGGGATTCGACCCGAACGAATCGGCCGCCGCCTTGACGAAGTAGAAATACGCCGTGTCCGTCGCCGGGGGCGTGTCGAGATAGGCCGTGTCCGCCGTCCACGCGCCGAGTTCCGTCTTCTCGCCCGACACTGAAGTAGCCCGCGCCACGCGGTAGTGCGTTGCGCCGGGAACCGCGCCCCACGTCACGCGGACGCCGTCCGTGCGGTCGCTTGTCGCCTTGACGCCCGCTGGCGCAGCGAGCGGAATCGTCACCGTTACCGGAGCGCTCTGCGGCCCCGTTCCGGCGGCGTTCTCCGCCGCGACGCGGTAGGAATACTCGACGCCCGGCGTCGCCGACATGTCGGTGAAGGTCGCTTCCGCCGTCGTGAAATCCGTCATCCCGCCGCTTGCGCCGCGCGAAACGACATAACGCGAAGCGCCCGGAACCGCATCCCATGCAAGCGAGACGCCGGCTGCCGTGGCCGATACGAGTCGGAAGTTGGAAGGCGTCCCCGGAGCCGTCGCCGTCACGGCGACCGTCTTCGTCCCGGAGATCGCGACGCCCTCCAGCGTCGTTTGTGCGGAAATCACGATGTCGGCATTCGCCGAAACCGTCGGCACCGCCACCTCGCCCGTACGGGAAACGGTGCCGGCGGAGACCTCCCACGCCGGAGAAAGCGGCGACTCGCCCCGCGACCCATCGGAATAGAGCGCGAACGCCGTGTAGGTTGCCGTTCCTCCCGAAGGAATCGCGCCGTCGCCCTCGATGGCGATCGCCGCAGGGACGACGGGGACGGCACGGAACCCGTCGTCGGGGATGCCCGCCGCGCTCGGACGGTTGCCGGTCGAATCAACGGCGGCTTCGACAGAATACCAGTAGACCGTTCCCGGCTCCGCCGTTGAGTCGGCAAACTCGGTAGCGGAAATCCAGCCCGTCAGCGGCGTCGAGTCGCCATCAAACGACTCGGCCCTGAACACGCGGTAGCACGACGCCCCCTCGACGGCGTCCCACGTCACCGTGACGAAATCGACGGACGCCCCGTCGCCCGCCGAGACGTTGCCCGGCGCGGCAAGCCCCCGCCAACCTCGCGCTCCCTCGCTGAAGCCGCTCGTGCCGGACGAATTCTTCGCCTTGACGAAATACCAGTAGTCAATGCCTGGCGTCGCGGTGGTGTCGTTGTATTTCGGAACCGTCACCCGGTCGATGTACTGCGCGTTCGCGCTGCTGTTGACCGTTGCACGATAGACGGCGTATTCCGTCGCCCCGGCGGGCGCGGTCCAGTTCACGCGAACACAGGATGATTCCGCACCCTGCGAAGCGGAAACATTGGCCGGAGACGCTGGCGCTGCCACTGTGACGTAGAACCCCCAAGTGTCTTCCTTCTCGACTCCGTCCTCGGCATAAACTGCTTTGA
The DNA here is from genome assembly GCA_946624575.1 of uncultured Verrucomicrobiota bacterium. GTDB lineage: Bacteria > Verrucomicrobiota > Kiritimatiellia > RFP12 > UBA3636 > UBA3636. The sequence continues at coordinate 16,413 of CAMOSH010000013.1, read as the reverse complement.
CGACTACTCTTTGCTGTTCGGACACGTCCAATGCCTTCACAAGTCCACCAGCCGACACGGAAGCGAAGGTTTTTCCTTCGGAAATGCTCCAAGTCGGCTCGACGCTTTGTTTCGATCCGTCCGAATATCTGGCCTCGCATGAAAACCGGGAACTTTGTCCCGCAATCATCGATGGAATGCCGGCAATGGCAATAGACGAAAGGGCTGGCTTGTCTGTGGATGTCGACTTTGTATAAACCTTGCAGCAGAAATTGGCCGGAACTCCATACGTCAAATTGGCATTTGCGGCAAAGTCATACCAATCCGATCCATTAAGACTGAAAAAACTTTCCCCTGAATTTGCACTCGCGTTCGAGACATATCCGTCAACGGCGATTTCGAGCGAAAATGGAAACGCCCCAGGCGTCGACAACATCACAACTGCCGAAAAACGCTGCCCCTTCGTGACGGAAATCGTTTCGTCAAGCGGTATCGTGTAAAACCCAGCATAATCGTCAACCGCGCCCGTTTGCTCCAGCACCATTGTCCCAGACGTTGGTTTGGAGGCGGAACATCCGACATAGATGCGGATTTTGTACGTCGCATTGGGGACCATCGCGTAGAAGCCGACGGCGGCAAGCTCCTCCGCCGTGTCGGCGACAAAAAGGTTCGCCCCGTATCCGCTCGTGTAAACTTGCGTCGAATTGGCCGGGATTCCCCAACCGATGACCTGTCCGTACTCGTCGTATTGGTAAATGGAGCGATAGTTGTCGTTTCCCTCCAGCAACGGAAACGCGCAACTTTCGGTGTAGGCGAATGTCGTGTCGTAGTATGAAACGTAGATGTACCCGTCGTCTCGCGGAGACTTCGTTCCATAGCTGTCTTTTACGATCCATGCGCCATTGCCGGCGGGCCGGTTCTTGCCATTGAAATTGTCCTTGGCATAGTTGTCATCCCAACCGACCAGAGTCACTGCGTGTCCCGCCCCGGTTTCGGGGCAGTAGTAGGCACCATTTTCGTTCCAGTAAGGAATGAGGATCGAAGTTCCCTGGTAATACGGCGTATAGAGTTTCATTGTCGCGTACAACCCGCCAAACTCCAAAATCGCCTTTTTCAGGGCGTCGTTGTCAAGCGCCCCGGTCCTCGCCGGCACAAGCCGAGTCTGCTGGACATGGTATGCCGGAAGTGCGGCGGGACTGTCAAAAGAATAGTTCACGATGCCGTTCTTGTTCGTATATGGATCGTCCGATTCCCAAACGGGGCCGTCCCATCGCAACAAGTATGCGGACGAACGGATGTGATTTCCTCCAAACCAACTGTTGCTGTCCCATCCTTCCCGATTGACCATGTTGCGGACGGAAAACAGGTTTTGCCCGAACCCGTTGAGAAACAACCATGTCTCCATGGAACCAATGGTTGCCTGCGCCCAGCAGGTTCCGATGTCGGCATCCTGTGGATCCTGATTTCGGACAGGCGTGAGGTCTCTCGGATCATGCCTTGCGGGCAATTTTCCCGACACCGATCCGAAATTCGCGCTGTTGAGCGCATTGAGATAACTGAAATCGATTGTCGTCGGAACCAATCCTTCCGGAATTGGAACCATTTCGGGGCCTGTCTCTTGATTCGAAGACAACAGGCGTGTGGCCCTTTTGGGCGTGATGTCAGATTGCGGCGCAGAAGGAGCCCGCGTAGTCGCCCTTCGCCTGTTTTGCCATTTTACGAACTCGGGATTCAGTTTCGGTTTGGGAATCATCTCACCTTCGCCATGTGCGTCGACCACGCCAAATATCCAGAAGCATGTCGTCAACGCGACGGCGGCGATGCGGACAGCGCCGCCCGAAATGAGTTTCGCGGCGACTACGAAACCGCGCTTGATTTGTCCTTGTGTCTTCATGGGGTCGTTCCTCGGGTCCGGCTTCGGCTCGGGGAGACCTCATGGGGCTAAAATGCGGCCTCTTCCCGGTGTCCTTGACCTGGGCTCCTGGAATGGCCCTTTTGGAAGACACGCATGGGAAGAGGCTCGCGCTTGCGCGCGTTCGCCTTCTTGCAACGTGTCGCTCCAAATGAATTTTTCCAGGATTCAGGTCAAGCGACGACTTTGCAGAAGCAAAGGGACTGTGGGTTGGGGTGCTGGGTCGGTTCGGCCGCGCGGGGCGGCCCTAGGCGGGGTTGGGGTGATGCCGCGCCTCATGCGCGGCGACGGGGAGAAGGATAGCAGGTGCCGCTTGCGGATGCAAGCGGCGGCGAAACCTACGGGGCCGGAGTTGGCGCAGGCGGGCGCGGATCGTATTCCACGCCGGGTTCGGCGACGAAGAGATAATTGTCGTTTCCGCCATCAGGACGCTTTGGCGGAAGCGATGCAAATTTAACACCGCGCTTGCGTTCTTCAGATTCAAAGGCGTAAAGTCCAGTGGCATATTCCTTCCATGAAAGTTGAGGCGCGCTCAACTTCTCCTTGATCCGCCACATTTCTTCCAGGGTCGTGTCATTGTTCATCGTCAATTGCCTCCGCGTTAAGCATCTGAGGTGTGCATATCTCCGCGCTCTTGTAGCCATTCTCGGCACATACACATTTGATTTTTGGAATGATCTGCGCATTTGTTATGTGCCGGAAGTTCCATGAAACGAGATAATCCATTCCGTAAACTGCTGCAAATGCGATGTGCATCGCATCTTCGCGGTACCGAACAGGCACCGCTTTTGCGTCAACCAGCCGTTATGCAAGCGCCAGCACTTCGTCAACCAACGGCAATTTCGCCAGACCGGCAAGGGCATCCAACCGTCGCCTCGATGCGGCGGCGTCCCCTTGTCCCGCTTCACGTATAACAGTGGCTGATACGAAAAGTTCAAAGTGCCCCTTTGCTTTTGCCCACCATTCACGCGTGGCGACCTGCCGAGCGACGAGCGTGAGGTCGTTCGTCGGCAATGCCGTGGCGTCGCTGATTACAGTTGTCTCAACATAAACTTTCTTCATTGGCATGTCACAGCCTCCTTTCGCATCGGCTCTGCGAAGCGTTAGGTGAAAAAGTGAAAAGGTTGGGCTTGTGCCAGTTGAAAGGTTGAACGGTTGAAAAGTTGAAAGGTTGAAAAGTCGCGGGCCGCGCGGCGCGCGGCCCCTACCGGAGGGATGGAGCCATGCGCGGCGACGGGGAAAGGATAGCAGGGGGCGGGCGCGGTTGCAAGCGGGGGACGCGCAAAATCAAGCCGGGTTGGGTTTTGAGGGATTGAGGATGCGAAGAGTTGGATACAAGGCGCGAAAGTCGGTCTCGTTGCGGGTGATCAGACCTCCTTTTGTCAAGGCGTATGCGCCAATTAGGACATCCGCTATCGGTCGCTTCCTGTCCAGTCCGGAGCGTTTTCGCAGAACATGTTCATTCCATGCGCGGTGGGCTTCGAGAACGGCGTCGAAATTCCCGTCAAAATCGCGTTGCACCCAAATGCCGTCCAGAAATTCGTTCTGGGCTACGGCGTCTCCATTGAATTCAGGTGACAATTCGACATAGGTCAGCGGAGCTATGGTCAACGTTTCGCGAACTTTGGATTGCAAGGCGGAGGCCGATGACACGGCGAACCGTTCGTCGCCTCGCAGGATGTCAATCAGGACGCATGTGTCAACAACCCAGGACACAGTTATTCCTCCTCCCCCTCGCGTAGCTCTCGCATGACATCTTCGGTTGAACGGTATTCCGGATGAAACTTCCGGCCGTATCCTATGAAGTCGCTGATGCGCGGAACATTCACGCCTTCGGGCACTTCGGTCTTGTTTTTGAATAAGGAATCGGACTTCGGAACTTCAATGAGGATTACGTCGAAAAGCCCTGTCGCTGGAAGGGAAAAGGATCGATCTCCGATTGACCCCGCAACTTGCGTCCGCCACACTCTGCTTGGAAACCCTGCCGCTGGAGTCCAAGTTGGAGTTTTCGTTTCCTTTGCAAGAACATTCATGGTTCAAATCGTCCGATTGATAGATTCATCCGCTGCAGGATGCCGTCTTTCGTGAAACCCTCTACATTTCCATCGACAACCGCTTTGCAGCGATTTGGGCTTGCGCCAGTTGAACGGGTGAAAAGTTGAAAGGGTGAAAAGTTGAAAGGTTGGGCTTACGCCAGTTAAAAGGTTGGAAGGTTGAAAGGTTGAAAAGTCGCGGGCCGCGCGGTGCGCGGCCCCTACCGGAGGGATGGAGCCATGCGCGGCGACGGGGAAAGGATAGCAGGGGGCGGGCGCGGTTGCAAGCGGCAAATGGGAAAAATCAAGCCGGGGAACCTACGTGGTCTGTCAACGGATTGAACCTGAAGAACGCGGTGATGGGTTTCGGCGGTCGTTGCCGCTGGCGCGTCTGCGGTATTCGAGCATTGACATCCCGGTCTTCGCCTTGAACAACCGGGCGAAGTGGATGGGGGACGAATAGCCAATCATCTCCGGGATCGCGCCAACGGGCGTCTTCGTCCCCTTGAGGAGACCCTTGGCCTTTTCGATTCGCGACATGGCGAGGTCGTCCGTGAGCGTTGTCCTGAACACCGTCCTGTAACTCGTCTGGAGCGTTCGGACGGAACAGTTCAGCATCCGGGCCAGCTGCGCCACTCCGATCGGCTCGCCGGCGTGGCTGCGCAAATAGTCGCGCGCCCTGACGGCGCGGCTGGCGCTGCCATGGACATCGGTTGTGGACATTCTCTGCACCACGCGCCTGACGCCGAAGGTTTCGGTCCTGCCGCCGGCCGCGCCGTCCATCATCGCCAACAATGACTCCGCCGCCCTGCGGCCGGCACCTTCGAAATCGGGCTCTATCGAAGTGAGGGTGGGAATGGTGCTTTCGCATATCCACTCCTCGTTGTCAACACCGATGACCTGAATTTCCTCCGGGATGGCGATTCCCTCGGCGCGGCACACATTCAGCACGTGCAATGCCCGCTGGTCGTATGAAACGAAGAGCCCGCACGGCTTGGGGAGCTCCCGGAGCCACGCGGCGAGCGCGGCGAAATCGGCGCGGGACCCAAGCCGCCTCTGCGGCGCTTCATAAACCGCGGCCGGCATGCCTTTGGCCGCAATGGCATCGAGAAATGCCGCCCGGCGCGCCGCGTCCCATCCGGCCCCGGCCACGTCGAGGCGCGAACCTACATAGCCGAACGACGCAAGACCATGTCGGAGGAGCAGCGACGCCGCGGACTCGGATATCGCCGCGTCGTCGCAGACAAGCGAAACGGAGCGCCCCGCGGCCGACGGAAAGTCGCACGGCTGACTGACGAAGACAATCGGGGCGCGGTTTCCCGCCGCCGCCAGCCTGCGTGCAAATCTGCCGGCAAGTCCGCTGCACGTGATCACGCCATCGACATCGGTTTCGAAGGCGTATCCGCGGTCGTCGTTGCCGGGATGCGCCCCGCAGACGAGAAGGAAAACGCCAGACCGGTTTGAAATATGCCGTATGACGCCGGAGACGATCGGCTTCGTGGAGGCGTAGGCGAAATCGCCCAGAAAGAGGATTCTCCGGCCGGACCGGGGAGCGGAGCGTTTTTTCCGTGTCTTGTCCATGGCGGGAAGGCCAGGTGCGTCGTCGCGGCTACAGCCCGACGACGTGAATCGTCTTGCCGCTCTGCCGCGGCGCGTGGACGACAAAATACATCTCCCGTTCGACGAGACGCCGGATCTCCGGCATCCGGTCGAGAGCCGGGAGCATGTAGTGGTCGGCGGGAAAGCAGGGGCCCGCGACGTTGAAGTATTTTTCCATGTTGGCCTCCGTGTCGTGACGCCGCCAATGCTAGCACAACGTCGTCCGTGCGGCAAGGTCGCGGCGTTTCGCATTAAATGCACATCGTTGTGCGCATTTCATGCTAACGCTCATGGCGGCGCGGCGGTATAATCGGGGCCGTCTTTCCTCCCATCGGGAAAAGGCCGCAATCATCGAAAGGAACAAGCCATGAGAAAACCGACACTGATTCTTCAAACGGTCCTCGTCGCCGCCGCGTCCGTCGCCGCAACGGACGCATTCGCCGACAACATCGCCTGGGGCAACAAGACGGGTCAATTTGCCTGGGCATCAGTCGGGAACTGGCTGTCGGCGGACAATACAAGCGTTTTCATGAACCGCTTGCCGAACGAAGCAGACGACGTGTTCCTCTGGGCTGGCGGATTGAGCTCAAGTCCGCTCGTCGTTCAGAACGGCGAAGTCGCCTTGACGAGAAATTTCAGCATCAGCTATGTCAAGAATTCCTCAACCGGCAACACGAGGAACATTCTTTTCGAAATCGCGGATGGCGGCGTGATGACGAACGCTGGCCCCGTCGTCCTTGGAAACATCGCGAGCGGCGTCACGTCCGGCCGGGCCGTGAGCGGTAGCGCGACCGTTCGCTCCGGCGGGGCGTGGACGGCGCTGTCGAACGTGACCGTCGGCAATGGACTCACTCCGTCGGCGAACAATGCGCATACGAGCAGCATCGTCGTCGAGCAAGGCGGCAAAATGGAGCAGACGGCAGGAGAATTCATCGTTGCCGGATACGCTGGCTACGACGGCATCGTCACGAACGCCGGCGAGCTCGCCGCATGCGATCTCCTTGTCGGCGAAAGCGGGAACGGAAAGTTCGTGAATGACGGCGCCCTTGCCGTGGCGAACAAATTCCGCGTGGCGCGCGGAGTTGGCAGTTCCGGCACGTTCGTTCATCGCGGCGGCACGATCTCGCACGCGGCGGCCTCTTCACAGCCGATCCGCGTCGGGTATCTGGGAACCGGTCGCTTCGAGGTCGCCGCCCCGCTCGCGTTCTCGTCCGAAATGATGGTTGTCGGCAACGAAAACGGCTCCAGAGGGACGCTCTTCGTGGACGACGCGCTTTCCGGCATCAAGATCCTCAAACTCGGTGAAAACGCCGGATCGGAAGGAACACTTCTCCTGAACGGCGGTAGCGTCACGGTGAACGCGACGACAGCTGCCACGGCATCGGACTCCGGCCACGCGATCTGGGTCGGCATGGTGAACGAAAGCGGCGACCAGGCTCAGACCGCGACCGGACGGATCCAAGGCCACGGCAAGATCGGCCGCACGGAGGTGGACACCGATGCAAGGCACGCGCGCATCAAGAACTACGGGCGCATTGTCGCAGATGGCGGCGACCTCGACCTTGGCCTCTTCCGACTCGTCGGGCTTCCGACCGTCGATGCGAACAAATGCGGCACGAACGGATGGTTTGCCGTGAACGGCGGTCGTCTGATCTATCCGCGCCGCCTGCCCGTTTCCAGCGTGAACCACGTTGCCGTCGGCGACTACGGCACATTCTCCGGCACGGACGGCAATCCCGACACCTCCCTTGTGAACAGCCTCCAGATCGGCCTCTACCAGAATGGTGAGCAACGCTTTTCGAACAACCGCACATTCGCGATGCTCTACGCATCCGACCGCACCGACATCCCCGGAACGGTTCCCTGCGACGCCGCTGTCGGTGACAAAGTCCTTGGCGTTTGGCGGCTGGGACACTTCTCGGACATCGGCAATGTCGGCGCGGCGCCGGAGACGCCGTGGTCCGCGTTTGACTCGGTTTCGGTACGCATCCGTTTCGACGACTCCGAAGTCGATTTTTCCAAGGACACCGTCGCCCTGTATCGATATGACGGCTCGACGTGGCGGCGCGTTGGCAAGGCCACAAGCGGCATCCACGTCGAAACCAACGAGCTTCAGCCGCGCTACGATTCCGAGTCCGACAACTGGAACATCGGCTGGTTCGCCGTCGTCCGCAAGCGCATCAATCCTTTTGTGCTGGTTGTCCGGTAAATGAAGAGATGAACATGTCCCGTTTGCATTCCCTTTGCGCCTCTCTCTGCGTCCTTTGCGCCGGTTCAGCCGCCGGCGGTATCAAATGCGTCGCGCACCGCGGCGACTATCCCGACGCGCCGGAACATTCGATGGCCGCCTACCGCAATGCGGTGGAGCGCGGCAGCGAGGTGCTGAAGCTCGACGTGCATCCGTCCAGGGACGGCGTGATCGTCCTTTCCCACGACCCCACCTTCAAGCGCACGATGGGCTGGGACGCGAAGATTCGCGAACACGATTGGGCCGAGATACGGCGGCACACCTATCTCTTGGGCGGGCAACCCACCCGGGAGCGCGCCGTATCGCTCCCGGAGGCGCTTGAAGTCGTGAAGTCGATCCCGGAGTTCTGGATCGATTTCAAGTCCTTTGATCCGGACTTTGCCGAGCGGGTGCTCGCGACCTTCGCGCAGTTTGGTATCGGTCAGGACCGCCTCATGGTGGCGACCTACAATGGCGACGCCCTGCAATACTTTCGCAAGGCGCACCCATCGATCCGCCGCATCGCCCACATCGACTTTTGCGAACAGGACGGCAAATGGTCCCTTTCCTTTGAGAGGCACTTGGGAATCCTGTGCCGAAAAGCCGCCGACGGCGAGCCGTATTCGCCGGAAGTGGCCGAACACATTCTCGAATGCGCCCGGACGCTCGACCTCTGGGGCGTGAATCTATGCGCCGTACCGCAGGTCGTCACGCCGCGACTCGTTGCGCGGCTGCACGGCGAAGGGCTGGCCGTCTCGCTCGCGCTCGTCCACGATGCCGCGACGGCGCGCGTTTTCGCGAATCACGGCGGGGACTTCGTCGTGACGCGCGACCGCCGCGTTGTAGCACCTATCATATGCGCTGGACAAAAAAAGGAACTTTGCTGGCAATGCGGACCCAACGCCCGCATCGAGGGCGATCTGCTCATCGTCGATGTGCCCGTCGGCGAGGAGAAGACCGGCGGCCTCGCCACGGCCGAGATCGACCTTTCGGCGTGGGATGGCAAGCCCGTCGGGGCGGAGATCGTCGCGAGCGGCGAGCGCATCGCAAAGCCGCTCAACTGGTACACCGGCCTCAAGTTCCAGTTCGAATACGAGGATGCGCTTTCCGGCGAGTGGTCCTATCCGAACACGCCGTCCCGCCTCGGCGACTTCCCCACGCAGACAATCCGCGTCTCCGACCTCTCCTCCGGCGTGTCGCGCTCGAAGGCGCGCATGATGATCGGCCTTCAGGAAACGAGCGGCCGCGCCGTCTTCGACCTCTCCACCCTCCGCATCGGCGACCCCGCGCCCCTCTGGCCCGTCACGAACCAGACCCACCGGTGCGCGTACTCTGGGAGTCTTAACGCGGAGGCGCAGAGACGCGGAGAAACGCAGAGTGGCAATCTTGCAATCCTGTCTACTCAATCTTCGGGCGAAAACGCCTCTGCGCCTCTGCGTCTCTGCGTTAAAAAATTGCGCGGCGTCATGTCCCCGTCGCGGAAGGATCCGCCGTTCATGACGGAGGCCGACTTCGACACGCTCCAGTCGTGGGGCGTCACCCTGATCCGCTACCAGATGTCGAGCAACGACGAGCGGCCCGAGGGCGAAGACCCGGTCGCGTGGTTCGACCGCTGGCTCGCCCCGAAGCTGGACCACTTCGATTCGTTCGTCCTCCCGCAGGCCGCCAAGCGCGGCATGAAGGTCGTGCTCGACCTCCACGAGGCGCCCGGCGGCAGGGACGAAGCAAACGAAATGCGGATGTTCCACGACGAGCGCCTCGCCGCGCATTTCGTCGAGACGTGGCGACGCATCGCGGAGCGCTTCAGGGGGCGCGAGGGAATCTACGGATACGACCTCGTAAACGAACCGATGCAGACCTCGGAAGCCGCCCCGGGCTGCGACTTCTGGACGCTCCAGAAACGCGCCGCCGAGGCCATCCGCGAAATCGACCCGGACACCCCGATCCTCGTGGAATGCAACTCCCAGGACGATCCGGCGGCGTTTGCCTCGTTTTCGCCGCTCGATCTCGTGAACGTGATCTACGAGGTCCACATGTACAAGCCGCTCGCCTACACGCACCAGGGCGTGATGTGGAAGCAGGGCGAACTGCGCTCCTACCCGGACGACACGAAGGGCTGGAACAAGGACTACCTGCGGGCGTGCCTCAAACCGGTGCGGGACTTCCAGCTGCGGCACGGCGCGAAGATCTACGTGGGCGAGTTCAGCGCCGTCGCGTGGGCGCCCGGCGCCGACCAATACCTGCGCGACTGCATCGACCTTTTCGAGGAATACGGATGGGACTGGACCTACCACGCCTTCCGCGAATCCGGCGTGTGGAACGTCGAATGGGAGGGTCCTGACCGCGACTCCCTCGGCCCCGCGAAAGGCGACACCCCGCGCAAGAAGGCACTGCTCGAAGGCTTGCGGCGGGAGTGATGTTTGAGAATCCGATTGCTGTCGAATGCTGTCGATAGCGGTCGATGGCAGTCGGTAGCAGTCGATTGTGCTAATTGCCCGTTTTCTTTCCAACACCGTCATGTCATGCATACCTGTCGGCCTCGTCGCCGAATTCCTTGAAAATCCGATATGCCTTGAAACCCGGACGCCGCGCCTCTCGTGGCGTCTCGACGATCCGCGCACCGGCGCGAGGCAGACGGCATATCGCATCGTCGCCGCTTCGTCCGCCGCCAGACTCGAAGCGGAGCATTGCGACATCTGGGACTCGGGCAAGGTTCGGAGCGAAAAAACGCTGGACATCGTATGGGGCGCAATTCAGGGGGGAGGCGGACTCTCGTCCGCCGTCGGGAGAAGAGAAGGCGGTCTGGAGACCGCCTCCCCCCTGCCGCTTCGTTCGCGCTCCTCCGTCTTCTGGCGCGTGATGGTCTGGGACAAGGACGGCAACCCCTCGCCGTGGAGCGCTGCGGCGCATTTCGAGATCGGCCCCTTCGCGCCGGGCGACATCGCGGCGGAGTGGATCGGCTCCGCGCGGCCGCGCGACAAGGCCGGATTGCCCGTGCCGATGTTCCGCAAGGCGTTCACACTGGCCGCCGCGCCGGTCAAGGCGCGGCTCTACGCCACGGCCTTTGGAGATCTCGCAATGTCCGTCAACGGTCGCCCAGCCGGCGACGACCTCTTCGTGCCCGGCTGGACCGACTACCGCCGGCGCGTCCCGCTCGTCGCGTGGGACGTGGCGCCGCTGCTGCGCGCCGGCGAAAACGTCCTTGGCGCGATGCTCGCTGACGGCTGGTTCGCCGGGACGATGGTCTGGCCGGACCACCGCTGCCATTACGGCAATCGCACCGCCTTTCTGGCGCAGTTGGAGGTCGAGTTCGCCGACGGGACGAGTCACGTCGTCGTCTCGGACGACTCCTGGCGCTACACCGAACGCGGTCCCGTCCGCGACGCCGACCACTACAACGGCGAGACCTACGACGCGCGCCTGGAAATGCCCGGCTGGGATGCGCCGGGCTTCGCCGCGCGCGGCTGGCGGAGGGCCGCCGTTGTCGAGGACCGCCCTCACCCGGCGCTCTGCGGCCGCATCGCGGGGCCGGTGCGCCGGCAGAAGGTCATCCCCGCCCTGCGCCGCACGGAACCTGCTCCGGGGCGCTACGTCTTCGACTTCGGCCAGAACATGGTCGGCGTGCCGCGCCTCGCCCTGCGCGGACGCCCCGGCGCGAAGATCGCCATCCGCTACGCCGAGATGCTCAACCCCGACGGCACGCTCTACACCGAGAACTACCGCTCCGCCAAATCGACGGACGTTTACATCTGCGGCTTGGCAGCCACAAAGAACACAAAGAGGCACAAAGGTTTTGCGGACTCCGTGTCCTCTGTGCCTGGAAATGAAACCTACGAGCCGCGCTTCACCTACCACGGATTCCGCTACATCGAGCTTTCCGGCGAGTTTTCCGCGCCGCCGGAATGCGGCGACGTCGTAGGCGTCGTGATCCATTCCGACATGGCGCAGACCGGCGCATTCGAATGTTCCGACCCCCTTGCCAACCGGCTCTTCTCCAACATCAACTGGGGGCAGCGCGGCAACTACTTCGAAGTGCCGACCGACTGCCCGCAGCGCGACGAACGTCTCGGCTGGCTCGGCGACGCGCAGGTCTTCATCCGCACCGCCGCCTACAATCGCGACATCGTGGCCTTCATGGAAAAGTGGATGCGCGACATCGCCGACGCCCAGCACGCCGACGGCGCCTTCACGGACATCGCGCCGGATGTCTTCCCCTTCGCGAACCACGGGCACTGCGGCTACGCAGACGCCGGCGTGGTCGTCCCGTGGACGATGTATCAGTTCTACGGCGATCTCGAAATCCTCCGGCGGCACTTCGACGCCATGGCGCGCTGGGTCGGCTGGTGGGAGCGCATCGCCGGGCCGGGGCTCGTCATCCCCTACAGGGGCGAAGGCAGCTGGCACTACGGCGACTGGCTTGCGGCCGATTGTCCCGTTGACGAAGACGGCCATCCGATCCGGGAAGGCGCCCCGACTCCGACCGACCTCCTCGCGACCGCGTATTTCGCGCGTTCCGCCGGCATCGTGGCCGACGTGGCGCGCGCCCTCGGACGCAAGGCCGACGCGCGGCGTTTCGCCGCGCTCCGCCGCCGCGTGGCAGCCGCCTACCGCCGTGAGTTCGTGACGCCCGGCGGACGCGTCGCGGGCGACACGCAGACCGGGTATCTCGTCACGCTCGGATTCGGGCTCGTCGAGGATCATGAAACCGTCGCGCGCATGGTGGACCGGCTGGCGTTCCTCGTCGAGTCGCGCGACGGCTCGCTCACGACTGGATTCCTCGGGACGCCGCTCGTCTGTCCCGTGCTGACGCGCTTCGGGCGCGCCGATCTGGCCTACAGGATCTTCCAGCGCCGCAAGTATCCGTCATGGTATTTCCAGATCCTCGACGGCGACGCCACGACGATGTGGGAGCGCTGGAACAGCTATTCCTCCAAGTCGGGCTTCGGCGACGCGAACATGAATTCCTTCAACCACTACGCCTACGGCGCGATAGGGGAATGGATGTTCGAAACGCTCGCCGGCATCTCTCCCATGGAGCCGGGCTTCCGTAAAATACGGTTCTCGCCCATCCCGGGAGGGGATGTGACCTGGGCAAGGGCATCGATCGCAACCAGACACGGAACGGCGTCGATCCATTGGCGCAGACTGCCGGGCGGGCGCATCGCCGTCGATCTCGTCGTTCCGCCGTGCACAACCGCCGTGCTGGAACTGCCTGGCGCCGCGCCGCGCGAACTACAGGCGGGGCACCACCACATGACCGTCCAGGGCCTTCCGGGAAACTTCGCATAGGCCACTTCACATTGGCCAAACAATACAGCGTGCGATTTTTTTTCCAACGAATCGAGAGCCATCGGGTATTCTCCGGTTGAGGGCGCTGCACGCCCGTCCCCGAATGATCTCGATCGTCGAAGAACTCCGCACGAACCGCGAAAGCGGCGCAAAACGGCTTGAAGCCGAATACAAGGCCGGTCTCATGACTCTGGCCCGGCGCTTCTACGCCGACGAAGGCGACGCCGAGGAACTCGTCAACCGCACACTGGCCGAAGTCATCGCGGGCATCGACGCCTATCTGGAGCAATCCGCCTTTTTCGGCTGGATGTGCAAGATCCTCGAAAACCAATACTCCAAGGACGTGCGTCGCAAGTCGAACAGGACGATTGTCGAGGCACCCGAAGCATTGGACGCGGCGGACGACGCGGATGCGGCCAACCGGATTTTCCGCGAAGTCGATGCGGCGATTCTCCGCGACGCCATCGCCACGCTTCCCGACGACATGAAGGACGCGCTCATGCTCCGCTATTTCATGGACATGCCCGTCGGGCGCGTGGCGAAAATCCTGTCGGTCCCGGAGGGCACCGTGAAGTGGCGCCTGCATTGCGCCCGGCTCACGCTCGCCGCCAAGCTCGGCGCCGCCGCGAAGAAGCCGGGCGGCAGGGCCGTCCTCCTCGCGCTGGCGCTCTGCGGCTTCGCGGCACTTGGCGCGGCGGTGTGGAACCTCGGGTGGGGCGAGCCGTCCCGGCGAGCCGACGCCCCCGCCTGGAGCTACGGCGAGGGGACGGGCGGGACCGGCGGGACGGGCGGGACCGGCCTTCAACCTTTCAACTTTTCATCCGAACAGTCAACTGAACAACCCCAACAGGAAACCTCCTCTATGACCATACGCACACGTTCCGCGGCGCTGGGCGCCGCCTCCGCGCTGGCGCTTGCCAGTGCGCCCTCCGCCGCCTCCGGCGACGAATACCAGTTCATCGTCTCCGGCGATCCGGCCGCCGCCGCGACGGCGGGCGTCGTCGAGGCGGAATCGACGGCCGGCCCGCTGGACGTCCGCCACCATGCCGTCGCCGAATCGCGAGCGATGGCCCTTTCGTCAATCAAAAACGGCAGTTTCGTCATTGTCGTCAGGTAGCAAACTCGCCCCAAAAACAAAGGAGAACACACCATGAACCTCACAAAACGTCTTTCGCTTCTCGCCGTCCTGTCCGCCGCGTCGGCCGCCACGGCCGTTGACGTGACCAACGTCAAGATGACCCAGAACACCGTCAACTGCAAGGTGACCATCACCTACGAACTCTCGGGACCGGCCGTCGTCACGCTCGACATCCTCACGAACGCCATTCCGAATGCAACGACCGGGTGGACATCCATTGGCGGCCAATACATCTCCAGCGCGAAGGGCGCCGTATGGCGCAAGGTCACAAGCGCCGCCGCGAACGGCGTCTGCACGATCACATGGAAGCCGGCCGATTCGTGGCTCGACGAGAGCGGCGAAGGCTTCAAGGTGGGCGACGGCTGCGCCAAGGCCGTCGTCTCGGCCTGGCCGCTCGACAATCCGCCCGACTACATGGTGGTGGACATCTCCGCCGCCGCGCAGCCGGACACGCAGCGCTACTACCCGTCCGCCGATTTCCTCCCCGGCGGGCTGCTCGACAACGACGACTACCGCACGACCTCGCTCGTGATGCGCAAGGTCCCCGCCGCCGGCGTCGAGTGGACGATGGGCAGCGTCGCCGAGGACGGCCGCAACGCCACGAGGGAGGCCACGCACAAGGTGCGTCTCGACGCGAACTACTACCTTGGCGTGTTCGAGGTGACCCAATCGCAGTATGCGCTGGTCAAAGAAGGGTCGACAAGGGCGGAGCCATCGTCGTACAAATACGAAGCGGACAAGAAATTCCGGCCGGTGGAGAAGGTTTGCTACAACGAATTGCGCTGCAGCAATGGCTCGACATCCCCGGCGACCGCGAACTACTGGCCGAACGATCCGCACTCCAATTCCTTCTTCGGCCGGTTGCGCGCAAAGACCGGCATTCCGTTCGACTTGCCCGGCGAGGCGCAGTGGGAATTCGCCTGCCGCGCGGGGAGCGGCGAGGGCAAGTGGGGCGACGGCTCGGACTACCTGTCCAAAACGACCGACGCCAACCTTGCGGCCCTGGCCTGCTACGGCAGAGCCGCTCCAGCGAGCAATTCCGGCGACTATCCGGGCGTGGCCGCCGCAGACGGCGGCACGATGCCGGTGGGGTCGTTCGCGCCGAACGCATGGGGCTTCTACGACATGAACGGCAATGTGATGGAAATCTGCCTCGACTGGTTTGAAAACGACATTTCCGATTTCGGCGGGGCCGTGAACATCAATCCCGCCAATCCGCTGCTGCCGCTCTCCGGGACTGCGGCGAGCTACCATGTGCAACGAGGCGGCGCTTTCCGCTCGTCCGCCAGCGCGTGCCGCGCCGCCTCCCGCGCCGAGGAAATCAGCGGCGGTCAATACAATTACGTGGGCGTCCGCGTGGCGTGCCCCGCAAGCGCGGAATAAGGCAGAAAGGCGTTCGAAGCCCCTGCGACGATCGTCAGAACCCAAGACATGAAAACAGCATTCCTTCTCGCCGCCGGCTTCTCCCTGGCGGCGGGCGCCCCGGCGTGCGCCGCCGGGCAGGATACCCGCCTCGCCGAACACGGCGGCCGCGTCTGGCGGCTCACGCCGGGCTGCCGCATCGACGGCGACCTGCTCACGGTCTCGATCCCGGAAGGGCTTTACCCGCAGACCCAGTGGGCGCGGACGGACATCGACCTCTCGCCGTGGGAGGGGCGCGGCTTCGAGGCGCACGTCCGAGTCCGCGGCGAGGACATCGCCACGCCGACGCAGCCGTGGCTCGGCTTCAAGTTCATGCTCAGCTGGCGCGACCGGTTCACGGGCGCCATGCGCTATCCTGGCGCCGGCGCGCCGCTCGGCTCGTTTCCGTGGCAGGACGTCTCGTTTCGCCAGATGGGATGGTTCCGCGGAGCGGACGGCCCTGGCACACTCCATCTCGGGCTTCAGGGAACATCCGGCACCGTCGTCTTCGACCTCTCGTCGCTCCGCATCGGCGATCTCGCGCCGATCTGGCCCGTCACGAACCAAGCCATTCGGTGCGAATATTCCGCACCGAAGGGAATGTTCACAAATCTCAAGTGTTCACAAATCGACAATGCCACAAATAACAATTGCGGCGCGCCCGGCGGTCGCGCCCTACCGGTAGGGGCCGACCGCCGGGCGGCCCGCAATTTTGATTCGCCATTTATGAACAATGATGAACAATTGTCATTTGTGAACAATGCCGCCAAGCGGCTCGCTCCCCTAAGGGGCGTGATGTCGCCAAGCGGCCGCGACATGAACGAGGACGACTTCG